>NZ_JANRHP010000009.1:0-66444 GCF_024733725.1 Parasutterella secunda | reverse complement strand
GCAATTTTGCTCCAAAATGGCCCCAACATAGCCAATTGACATTGGCGTTCCTTATATCCCCGCCATTAATGGCGGGGCTTTACGGAACTCGCGGTAAAAACAGACATCTTATTTTTTCTCAAGGTCTCTTTTTAACAGTTCACGCAACAAATCATTCTCTTTTTTTAATTGATTAATTTCATCGCGCAAGTCTTGAGTTTCACTAATGCTTGAATCTTTGGAATGCGGGGCCTGCGACTCTGTTTGTTTATCTCTTTTCAAAAAATACCAAACTCCCAATCCTAAAAGAATAAACAAAACTAAATTAGGAACGCCGGGGAAAAGCGGAGCACCTAAAAAATGCGGTCCAAAAACATGATGCATCATTGCCATTGCTCCTATGGAGAATCACTTTGCCTTAACTCCAAGATACAACAGTACGACGAAAGGCGCAAAAAGAAAACCGCAACAGTGTATGACGATTGCCTATTCGGTTAAATCAAAGTAAAAAGCGACTATTTTTGATCCCATAAACCGGCATTAATACACGGTTGCTTTACAAATTCATTCGTATTTTTTTGAATTTTTTCAATACGTTGAGCTCGTTTACATTCCCAAGCATCAACCGGGTACATCTTATTCCATGCGGTCATAAGCTGGCGCTGCTGATTGCTTAAACGGAATCTTGGGTACGATGCCGCCATGTAAAGGTGGGTTCGGGCGATTTGACCGCGAGCTCGTTCAGGCGGCTCCGCTCGTCTGCCGTCAATTTTCATTTCACAAGTGCCAAAATCACTTTTAGCATGGGGTAGCATTTGGAAATTGTAATTTTGTCGGGCGGCGTTAACAGCACCGATCGCAGGATAGAGGTTATACATATCAGCTTGCATAAAACGGTACTCTTGGTTGGCGCGCTCGGCACAGCGACGCCCCTTATAAGCTTTGCCTTTGTTATTTACGCAGACCGGATCCCCTTCTCGCCATTCTTTAAAGGCGCGACCGAAATTTTCTGCCGCCACCGCATGTTCCCACTCGACTCTTCCCGCTCTTTTTTGATGCTTGGTCGCAATGAAGCCTTCAGGCAAAGTGACATTTTTCTTGGCGTCAAAGCTTGCCCCGCAATAAAGCGTTACCCGATGATCAAAATAAACCTGTCTTTCAAGAAGTTGTTTAGCTTTATTAAAAGAGTCGTTAACCGTATTGCCTTGCGAGAAGCCAAGCGCGGGAACAAAGGCAAAAAGAACGGTGGCAAGTTTTATGGATCGAGTCATGGTTGGCAAGCAATAGAGCTAAGGTAACTTAGTGAGCGAATTATAAACTTGAACTAAAAGCATCGAGTCAATTAAAGCGCCGTGCAGTGTGCGGCCGGAGGCGTCAATATTAAACGCTTTACAAAGCGCATCAAGGGATGCAGGCTTACCGGGACGCTTTTGTCGGGCAAGCGACAAAGTGTCGATCACACCTTCACAGTAGTCCGCCATACAGCCTCTGTTGACAATAGCCAGTTCAGCATTCAAAAAGCCAATATCGAAACGAGCGTTGTGGATAACAAGAGTGGCTCCCTCGACAAAATTTAAAAAATCGTCGGCGATATCGACAAATCGGGGCTGCGATTTCAACATCTCCCACGAATAGCCGTGCACTCGCTGTGCCCCGACACTAACAGGGCGTTGCGGGTTAATGAGTTGGTGGTAACTTGCCCCCGGTTCCCCGTTTGTCAATATCTCAACACAACCAATGGAAATTAAACGATCACCGCATTGAGGATAAAGACCTGTTGTTTCAGTATCCAGAGCAATTAAACGACTACACGTCGACACGACCATCTTCCTTATCTAAAAAGGGCCGCCAAAATTAATTTGGCAGCCCCCGGCATTAACTAAACCTATTATTTATCGTACGTGGAAATAGCTGTGAAAAGAACTTCCGTGCCCAACATGAAGTCATCCAACTTCATTTTTTCTTTCCAATTGTGAGAGCCGTCCTGATTGGCGACGAAAATCATCGTAATAGGGACATCCATGTCAGCCATAACGGCTGCATCATGGCCGGCACCACTGGGAATATCCATCACTTCAATCTCAGCTTTTTTCGCGGCGGCCTTTAAATGCTCAAAAAGGTCATGGTCCACTTGGGCGGCTTTGCAGACTAAAGTCCGGTCGAACTCAAAACTCACACCCCGGTCAGCTCCGACCGCATTGGCTTCGGCGACTAAGAGCTTGTGGAAGCGATCAAGAGTGTCCATGGAAAGGCTTCGCATGTCCACGCTAAAGCTGACCTCTCCGGGGATAATCGCAATCGCCGCGGAAGGCGCCGTGTTAAACACACCGACCGTGAAAACCAGATCTTCACCGCGGACAAGCCACTCCGCCCAGTGACGTTCCATTTTCATCATAAGATCGCTCATGGCCATCACAGCATCATGGCGATACTGTTTGTCCACTGCCCCCGAGTGGGCTGTCACACCAATGCAGCGGCAAGTCTTATGCCGTAAATTGCCACGAATCCCTGTAACAATCCCCACGCGGGCTTTCTTTTGAGAGTCCAACGTCGGACCTTGCTCAATATGCAATTCGGTAAATGCAGCGATTTTTGAAAAATCAATGGCCGGATCCGTGCGAATCATATCATCGGGGTTGAAACCCGCTTCACGTACGGCCTCGGCCAAAGTTTGATCTTTGGTACGGTGTTTAAGTGCCAGATCTTCGGCGGTCAATTGTCCTGCCATTGCCAGCGACCCGACATACGCTTTACCAAACCATGAACTTTCTTCCATACGAAAGACGACCATCGTCACGTCACGTTTAGGTTGATAACCAATTTTTCTCATCCACCAAAGAGTGGTAATCGCAGCTACAACACCGGCCAAGCCATCATAATGTCCACCCTGAGGCACGCTGTCGGCGTGCGATCCAGTCATGTAACACGGCAGTGAACGATCTGTACCCGGCAAAGTTAAAAACAAATTGCCGCAACGATCAACCTTGATCTCCAGATTGAGTTCTCGAGCGATTGTTTTGAGATACTCGTGAGCTTGATTTTCTAATGGTCCGTAACCTTGACGGGAGATCCCTCTGACTGGATCCTTGGAAAATTCCCGAATGTCGTTAAAGACTTTTTCAGCAAAAGCTCTTGCACCTTCACGCAGCCGTTGTTCGGACATAACCTTGCTCCTTAATGATGGTTTTGCAGACACTCTCCATTTTGGGCTTTGTTATTAACAAATACAAGACCTCCTGATCCATGGGAAATGCTGATTTTAAAAGACTAGAAAACAAATTAGTTTAATATTATTTTAATATTTTATAAATATATAAATAATATTGTTTAACGATTATTTTAATTGTTTTCAATACCAATCAGTTTTGGAATACTTTGCAGATTATCGATTTCAAAATCAGGGGTGATATTTGACTGATTAGCAGCATGAAACGGGTTATACCAACACGATTGAATACCCGCATTTTTTGCCCCCAAAATATCACTGCTTAAAGAATCGCCCACAATCAAAACTCGCTCACGATCCACCGCTGGGATGGATGCAAAAACTTTGTCAAAAAATAGCGCCGATGGTTTTTCGCATCCAAGGTGTTCGGACAAAAAGACGCCGTCAAAAAGATTGATGAGTCCGGACTTTGTCAGTTTGCCCGTTTGCGCCACAACAGTTCCATTTGAAACGGCATATTGAGGAATTCTGCCTTTTAAAAATGACACTAATTGATAACTGTCATCCCTAAAAACAACGGTTTCTCCCAATCGTTTTTGATAGGCACGGTCAAAAGCCAAGCAATCAACGCCCTGAGCGCCTATTTCCTCAAAAAAGGTTTCAAAGCGCTTAACCAATATTTCGGCTCGCGTCATTTCTCCTTTTTCTAACTTTTTCCAATAGGAGGCATTGATTTGACTGTAGCGGCTAATCATTTCATCGGTGCACTCACCGATTTTGAAATCGTGAAAAAGCGATCGAATGGAAATGTCTTCTGCTGCCAAAAAATCTAAAAGTGTCCCATCCACATCCCACAGAAGTACATCAAAGGAGACTGTCATCTTTTTTTCTCTCTATGAACAAAATAGTGCTAACTATACAAGATGGGACACTTCAAATTAACTATTTTTGCTTCCAGACACGTGCTAAAAAATCATCCAAGAATTGATAATGTTGACGCGTCTCGGGAGCGTTGGTATCAAAATAGTACTGAGCGTGCGACACGGCCTCGTACACAATGAGTTCTGCCGGCGCACGGTTGGCTAAAAGGCGCGTATGCATTCTGACCGTATTGCTTAAGAAAAGATCTCGTGTTCCAGAAACCAATAATGTCGGCGGGAAATCCTTCAAAATTGAATCCGATGCATAGACCGGAGAAATCAAGGGATCTTTTAAATCATGTCCATCGGCGTAAACTTGGGCGGCTGCGCGAATGAGGTGATCGTAGGTGCCCAATACATTATCCACACCTTCGTTGACAACGTAGCTGTCCCCGATCTTATCTAAATCAGCCCATGGCGTACCGGCAATTAAGGCGGCCGGCATCATCTGTCGCCCTTCTGCGTGAGCCTGCAAACCCAAAATCAATGTCATCGCACCACCAGTTGAAGTTCCGAATACAGCAATGTTTTCAGCGCCATACTGTTTAACCACTTCTTTATAAGCTACAAAGGCATCGTCAATGGCTGCCGGAAACGGATGCTGTGGAGCCATGCGGTAGTCCACCGAAATCACCTTATAGTGATTCTGTGCGGCCATCGGGATCGCTTCGGTGATCCCTGAGACACCGTGCCCTAAGACATAGCCGCCACCATGGATATAAAAAATGACCTTATCTTTTTTATTCTCGTCAATTTTCTTAGGCGTTAAAGTGAAAACCGGAATGCCTGCCAGCTTAGAGCTCTCAACCTTAACACCTCTATCGGCCGCTGTTTTTGAAGCCGCTGCTCCTGCGGCCTTTGCGTAACTGCCTGCCATTTGCTCCCAATCTTGAAGTGTTTTCGGATCGGAGTACCAGAGGGCCGGAGCCGGTGCATTCACCAAAGCGGCCATTTGTTCACTGACTGTCGATGGTGCGGGATAGTGTCGATCGGTATCCGCTGCTTGTACGACAGTCATCATGGATATACAAGATAATGCCAGTACCAGTTTCTTGATGTTCATCAGACAACGCTCCTAATCATTCTTAGCTGGTAATGTAGCAAAGAGGAAAAAGGAGCGCCTGCCCGAATAGTGCAAGGTATTGCCTAATAATGGGATTATTGGGTGGAAATAGAGAGAGAACCGCCCGATATTGCTCGGGCGGATAAAAGGAAAAGTATTAACGAGTTAAACCGTTTTTTAAGGCAGTGGAAACTGCAGCATTAATATAAGCGGCACGAGAGAGTCCCAGTTCATGCGCAGCCTCATCAACGGAATGCAAAAGGGATTCTGAAATAGTGAGCGTAATTTGCTTCTTTTTCTTAGATACCGCTTCTTTTTTCACATGAGAGGCAGAATCCAAAAAATCATCCACAGCCTTTTCATCCAGTTCCTTGATTTCACCGGCAGGCTTCTTACGCAACATTGTGATGGCCATAACAACCCTCAAAAATACTATTAATGGAAAATTATTTTAATATTAAAATAAGTCTAAATAAATAGCAATTAAAGATTATAAATGGCATCCGCCAATGCCTTTAATTCAAAACAGGCTTTGGCATCTTTAGGACGCAATTCAAAAACACTGAGTCCGGCGCCACCAGCTGTTGCAAAAGCCTTGCGTCGGCCGATCGCCTTATCTAAAAAGCGCATTTCTTCGCACTGCTTCATCACTTCTGCCGCCTCTTGATTATCCGCTCCCTGGCTATCGGCGCAAGACAAGAAGCAATAAGCGTCAAAATCGGCACCAATATCACGTGCGTCACGAATAATGTCTTCCAATTTAGAGAGCGCCCAAACGTCATAGCTTCTAGGCTGCACAGGCACAAGCAAAATGTCGCAAACCAATAAGGCCGCACGCAGTGCTCCGGTATCGCGACCACCCACATCAATAATGATGTCTTCCCATTTATTGACTTGAGTTTCAATTTGGGACTTGAGTGTACGCGCATCCGAATAAGCCGAACAGGCTAAGGCCGGTTTTACATTATTTTCAGAACGAATGCTCACCGCCGTCAAAGCGGATTGCTGTTCATCGCCGTCTACCAACCAAACCTCGTGTCCCAAACTTTGGCGATAAAGCGCCAGCTGAACCGCGGTCGTCGTTTTACCGGTACCGCCTTTTGTATTAGCCACTGCAATAATCATAATGCTAATCCAATCTTAAAATAAAATTTATTTAATATTAAATCAATTGTTTTTCACAATTTTATAAATAGGTTTCTGCCCATTGAGAACCAATCCGGGTCAAAAGCTCTTTAGCCTTTTGAAGGCTATCGCTCAACCCACGAGATCTGGACAAAAGATCATAAACATTGGCGAAACCCAACTCTTTACAACGGTCAATGGAAATTTTGAGTGAACCCACGACAAGAAACGTCGGCTTATTGTTCCTACTTGCACGATCAAGTACGCCGCTAGGCGCTTTACCGGATAAAGATTGCTCATCAAACGAGCCTTCTCCGGTTAAAACATAGTCCGACCGTTTCAGAATCCTGTCAAAACCGATCATATCCAACACGGCATCGATCCCTTTGAGCCTTGTGGCTCCAAAAAACCACATTAAAGCGGCTCCCATGCCGCCGGCGGCGCCGGCAGAGGTTGAATGGCTGAGATCCTTTAAAAAGTGCTCTTTTAAAACAGTTGCCGCGTAAGCCATGCCGGATTGCATTCGGCTAAGGTCATCACCTTGAACTCCCTTTTGCGGTCCAAAGACTGCTGTTGCTCCCGTCGGCCCCAACAAAGGATTATTCACATCACAGACCGCCCAAACACCTACGTCTTGAAAACGGTCCGAAAAATCTTTGGTATCAAGACGAGCGATTTTGGAGAAATCATTGGCAGAGATGTGATCGGTGATCGGTTTACCGTCAGCGTCGAAAAATTTGACGCCAAGAGCTTGCATGCATCCAAGGCCCAAGTCGTTGGTGGCACTTCCCCCTAATCCGATATGAATCTGTCGAGCGCCATTAAGATACGCGTCCCTAATCACCTCACCTAAACCATAAGACGAAGCGTAAATCACACGTCTTTGCTCTTTCGGCACCAATGTCAAACCACAGCAAGAGGCCATTTCAATAACGGCACAATCGCCTTTAGCTAAATAGGATGCCTCAACATTTTGCCCATAGGGTCCTGAAACCAATACCGTTTTGATTTGCCAACCGTCAGCCAAAAGATCATCCTTGAGACAATCAATGAGACCATCCCCGCCATCGGCAACCGGTAAAACGATCACTTTCTCGTCCGGTCTTTCTGAGCGTATTCCTTTGGCCAGAGCCTCAGAAGCCTCTCTGGCAGACAAAGATCCTTTGAAGGAATCCAGTGCAACTAAAACCGTCATAAAAACTCCTTTCGCAATCGTACCAATGCCAGGAGTTATAAACAAGAAAATAATATTATCTTAATATTGTTTTAATTTATTTTAAAGCTTGAAACACTGATAACTTACTATTATTAGTAGCGCTGTTAAAATGGAAAACAAAAACTGGGTTGTCTTAAACATGATCCGAGAAGACTTTTTCCGAATGATTCATGACCGGTTTGGAATTGAACCGGACTATCCTTTTGCAAGTGATTTTGTAACGGCAGTATTTCGACGCAAAGACAACTTAAAGTGGTTTGCTATTGTGATGTCGGTTGATGCAAAAAAGTTAAAAATCGGCGCGTACGGCGAATTGGATATCGTCAATCTGAAATGCACCGACGAAGATCGTGAGGCGCTATCTCAAACCGAAGTGGTTTTGCCCGCCTACCACATGAACAAAAAAAGATGGCTCAGTGTCATTTTGGATGAACAGGAAGATTTTGACGAAAAACTCTCTGAACTCGTTCAAAAAAGTTTCAATTTAACGGCTTCTCAGAAAAAGAAGTCCAAACTGAAAACGCAAAGCGTAGTACGATGAGGGAGCCTTAGTATTGGAGAAAGCTATGAATCTCAACACCATTGATACACCAGCACTTATTCTCGAAGAATCAAAAATGAATACCAACATCGCCCGCATGCGCGATAAGGCTAAAAGTCTGGGTGTAACCTTAAGACCACACCTAAAAACAAGTAAGTGTTGGGAGGTCGCCAAGCGTCAAATCTGGACTCCGGAAGGTCCAGCAACCGTTTCGACATTGAAAGAAGCGGAAGAATTTGCCGCTCACGGCATCAAAGACATGATCTATGCCGTTGGCATTGCTCCGCAAAAGCTGTACCGTGTTGCTGCGTTGATCCGACAAGGCGTTGATCTGAAAATCATCTTAGACAATATCGAAGCTGCGCAAGCTGTCTCCGAATTTTGTCAAAAAGAATCTTTAGAAATCAAAGTGTTGATTGAAATTGACTGCGACGGTCATCGCTCAGGCTTAACCCCTCAGAGCCCAGAAATTGTACAAGTTGCCAAGGCACTGAAGGCTCCTGCGAAGCTTGTCGGCGTTTTGACCCATGCCGGCGGCTCGTATGATGTCGATACACACGAAGCCCTCTTGGAACGATCTCGCGGTGAAAGAGATGGTATCTGCCAGGCTGCCAAGATGCTTAGAGAGGCCGGATTTGAGATTTCAATTGTTTCTGTGGGTTCTACGCCAACGGCGCTTACAGACGAGGATTTAACCGGGGTTACTGAGCTCAGAGCCGGCGTATATGTCTTTTTTGACCTCTTTCAATCCGGTGTTGGAATCTGCAAACCGACAGACATCGCCATTTCGCTTTTGGTCACTGTGATTGGTCATCAGCTCGAAAAGGGATGGGTCATTACTGACGGCGGATGGATGGCATTATCACGCGACCGAGGAACGGCCAACCAAAAAATTGATCAAGGTTACGGACTGGTCTGTGACATCAACGGAAATATTCTGGAGGGTTTATGGGTGAGCGGAGCCAATCAGGAGCATGGAATTATTTCTGCTAGAAACGGAATTAATTTTGATCCTAAAAAATTCCCGATCGGAACGCGTTTGAGAATTTTACCTAACCATGCTTGTCCGACCGGCGCACAACATCCTTGTTATTATGTCGTCGACGGTGACATTGAAGTCAAAGATAAGTGGAACCGTTTTTACGGTTGGTAAATAAAACCTATTTGTTATCACAACAGAGTGACCGAAGCGGTGAAAAGCTTCGGTCTTTTTTTTAATCAACAGAAAACTACCTGAAAATTATGAAAAATCGGTAAGAATATTTTTTGAAATATTAATAATAAATTTACCAGATTTTTGAAAGTCTGAAATTTCTTCACTCATCCGGATGAACAGCTTAATAGAATGTTTCTATTTACATCTTTTTAAATTGTTCAATGATTTTTCGTAACGCCTTCCGTAGAACATTAAAGATCAGAAGTTAAAGTCGAGAACTGGCTCAATTAATTAAACTCAAACAAGAAAATCAACCTTTGAGATTTCATTTAATACACTTTATTTTAAGTGTTATTTCCTGTTTATACTCATTATTCTAAGTTTTATTATGATCTTAAAGTAAAAAATATAGGGTTTTGGATACCTTGACTTTAAGAAAATGATCCACTTGACAAGAGCGAATTTAATCATCATAATAATGGGTATTAAAACACTATTTCACCATTATTTTGAGAATAATATGCGTCCGTCTTTAGCCGTTGAAACCTCTCTGAAGGCTCTTGGATCAAATTTAAAAATCGCACGTCTGCGTCGTCGTTTGCCGCAATCGCAGGTTGCGGAGCGCGCAGGAATATCCCTCAACACCCTAGCGAAAGTTGAGGCTGGTGACCCTGGAGTGGCCATCGGTAATGTAGCAGCCATTATGCAAGCCATTGGTCTGGGCGCCCCTATGGGCGATATCGCCTCCCCTTCGGCCGATACGTCCGGATTACGCCTTGAATCAGAACGCCTTCCCAAACGCGCCAGAGCTCCTCGCCGTTTGATCTAAAATGGCTTCCCAAACATTAAACCTTTACTTTAAAAGTCTTTCCAATCCCCTGCCAATTGGTCAATTGAACATTGAAGACCCTGGCAGGGAGTCTTCTGTTTGCTATTTTGTTTATGACTCCGGTTGGCTCAGTTATGGTTATTCTTTAAGCCGGGATTTACCGTTAATCCCTAAAGTTTTTAAAACTGACTCCAGTCACCCTGTTTTTGGGTTCATGTATGACTTGATCCCCGGTATCGGCGCGCGTAAAGCAACAAAGTTTATTTATAAAAAAGACTTAACAAACAATCAGTTATTCCTTCTTTCTCAAGAAGTACTTCGCCCCGGTGCAGTTGGATTCAAAGAGAGCACTCAAGCAGCTCTTCAATATAAGGAAGTCGGCCCCTGTGCACTTGATTTAGAGCGTCTGATGATGGGACACTTGAATATTTCTGATATAGATTCACTCTATCGAGGTCTTAGCGCACTACCCGGCGAACGCTTTAAGCTTGGTTATCAATCTGGTAAAAATAAAAATTTTATTTCAAAATTTAACACCCCCGATCCGCAACGTAATTTAGTGATCTGGGAGGCAATTACATTAAGTCTTGCTAGGCGGATGGGACTTCAAACGGTATCGGCTGAACTGACATCCATGCGTGGTATGGATACGATTATCAGCAAACGCTTTGACCGAACCACTGATGGTCATCCGATCGGATTTGCTTCGGCTCGTGCACTTTTGGCTGCGCACGATGATAATCATTCCTATCTTGAAGTTGCTGACATATTAAATCAGGATGGTGCCAAGCCTAAGATGGACTTGCTCGAATTGTGGCGTCGAATGGTCTTTAATATGTGCGTAGGAAACGTTCACGACACGCTTGATAACATCGGTTTTATCCGAGACGGTGACGGTTGGCGTCTATCTCCCCTCTATTCCTTAAAACCTGAACCCATTTCCATTCCCCGTCGACATCACGCAACGGCTGTAACCGATGATTGTGACCGACCGGACTTATCTAAAGCCGTTGAAATAGCTCCCTATTTTGGCATCAGTCAACGTAAAGCTGAGGCTCTGGCACTCGAAATTTCCTCTTTTTGTGCTCAAAACTGGGAAAAAGTCGCCCGAGATTTTCAGGCCGATCCACTTGAAATCGACAATATGAGAAAAGCTTTTGAACAACTTGATCTTTAATGTCGGGTTATCACTTAATCACATTGACCTACGACAAATTACGCACCTACCTTAACGCTCCTAATTACAGATTGTTACCACTAGTCGGGAGTTCCCTTAGTAGAAAGCTATTTTCCTGAGAGCAAAATGTTGCTGTCGCGAAATTCCCACCTCATATAACAACGGGGAAAGCGACTTTGTTTATATAAACAAACTCTCTAATAAAAGGAGCTTACTGCTATGAAATTACGTGCATCTTTGATGGCCTGTGCCATCACAAGCGCCTTGGTTGCCCTTCCGCTTACCTCGATGGCCTGCTCTACGGTGATCGTCGGTAAAGACGCTTCGGCTACCGGCCAAGTGATCGTTGGCCACAATGAAGACAATGGTGGCCGCGTTTTCAACCCCCAATACTATGTTCCGCCTGCCAAACACAAAGCCGGTGAAATGATCAAATATGAACCGACGGCTGCCATGATCCCGCAAGTGCGCGAAACCTTGGGCTTTTACTGGTCTCAAACGCTTGACCCGAATGGCTCCTCCTTCTCTGACGGTTTTGTCAATGACGCCGGCGTGGTGATTGTTTCCAACGCTTGCTCAAACATTTTTGACAAAAACCAAAAATTGAAAGACGGTGGCGTGGGTTACGGTATTCGCCGCTTGATGGCAGAACGCGCTCACAGCGCTCGTGAAGCCGTGAAGATCGCCACCGACCTCCTCACGAAGTACGGTTACTTCTCCGAAGGCCGCACCTACACGATCGCCGATACGCATGAAGCCTGGCAGCTTGCCATCCACATGGGTAATGTTTGGGTTGCCCGCCGTGTCCAAGACAATGAAGTGATTTATATCCCGAATAACTTCATGATGGATAAGGTTGACGCCACCGACACCGAAAACGTGATCGTTTCCCCGGGCTTGATCGAACGCTCCATCAAGAACGGTCGTTACAAACCCGCAACACCCGGTGTCTACAACGACTTTAACTTCCGCGCTGCCGTTCAACCGGCTGAACAACGCGCTGTCGGCTACAACTTCGGTCGTAACCAAGTGGCCTGGAAATACATCACCGGTGAAAAGATCACCGATCCTGAAAAGTTCCCGTACTCTTTCACACCTGACAAGAAGTTCACCGTTCATGATGTTCAAAACATCTTGCGTCTGCACGAAGACCAAATTGGTGACGATGATGGTTGGTACCACCACTTGGGCTTCGGTCCGTGCCGTGTGACAACTCACGAATCCGTTGTTTTCGAAATCAACGACATTCCTGAACTCATCACGAGCTATCGTGCTTTGGCCCGTCCGTGCGAAACCCCGTACATTCCGTTCTATCCGTTGGCCAAGCCCAGCCAGAACATGAGCTTTATGGATGCCGCCACCGCCACGAAGGAACACTTCAGCGCTCCGGACTATCGCTTCGATTATCACCCCGAATGGGCCTCCGCCACCTTCATCAACAACGCCAACACGCTGGAATTCCAACGTGATGACCGCGATGACAACTTCGACATCATCGAAGACTTGGAAGAAAAGTGGGCCGACGAACAAGCCGGTATCCGCGAACAAGCCAAGGCTGCCATGAAGGTCTCCAAGGATCATGCTTTGAACATCCTGCACCGCTACAACGTGGCTAAGTTGCAAGAAGCTCAAGGCGCCATCCAGGCTCACTTGGACGAAATCGCTCCGCACAAGGTTGTGATTTTGGCTGACTCCATCGATCCGAAGAGCTCCGCCACGGTCAAGTTCGCCCTCTTGAGCGACGATGACCTCGATGCAACGAAGATTGATCAAAAGAACACCTACGGCGGTGTGGGTCGCTCCAGCCTCACGACCAAAGGCGTGATGAGCGACTTGGCTCAACCGGTCTCCTTCTCCGCTGAAGACGTCAATGGCGACGGCAAGAAAGACATGGTGATGACCTTCGTGCAAAAAGACCTCGCCCGCTTCATGATGGCTGGCGCCGTCTATGACACGTGGCTCTACACCCGCGACGGTGGCGATCGTATTGCCGCTTTCGACACGGTGAAGATTAAGGGTCAAACCAACCGTAAGTTCTCCACCAAAGAACGCGGTCACGACAGGTAATCTGATTAACAATCCTAGTTAATAGATAGCCTAAGCCCCGGAAATCCATCGATTTCTGGGGCTTTTAATTAAAAAACTCAACAAATTGAACCAAGAGTAACCATTTTTCTTTTGACTTTTATATACTTAGCAAATCGACTCTTAAGAGGGAACAAAATGCAGCAAAACAACACACCCTTGGTTCGCATTGTTGACGATGATGAAGGCATCCGCAACTCCATGGCCTTTTTGCTCGAAGGCGAAGGCTGGGAAGTTAAGACCTATCGCGATGGTTCTCAATTTTTAGCCAGTAATGACTTCAGCCGACCGGGTTGCATTATTTTGGATGTTCGTATGCCCAATATGAGTGGTTTGGGCCTTCAAACACACCTCAATGAAATGGGTGTGGATTTGCCGATCATTTTCTTAAGCGGTCACGGTGACATCGATATGGCCGTGCACACGATGAAAAACGGCGCCGTCGAGTTCCTCCAAAAGCCTGTGCGCGAAGAACGACTCTTTAAAGTGGTTCATGATGTGATCACTGAATACATGAACCGTCAGGAACAAATGGCCGATGTCATTGAGTTTAAGAATCGCCTCAAAAACCTCACCCAACGTGAACGCGAAGTGGTGAATTTGATCAGCTTGGGTAAATCCAACAAAGAAGTTGCTGAACAGTTAGGCATTTCTGAAAAAACAGCCCAGGTTCACCGTGGCGCAGCATACCGCAAGCTCGAAATTCATAACGCCACGGAAATCGCCCGCTTACTGATGCGCGCCAAAGAAGATCCGCAAATTCAATAATTGCTGATGACCTAATTACCATGCAGACGCTCGGTTTGACCGAGCGTCTGTTTTTCTGGTGGACAAATCAATTAAAGTAGTTAAAACACAACGGTCTTTATCTTTGCGCCACTTTTTTTATTTTCAACTACTTACCCTTATATTCTGTCAATGGAATTACTTCTTGAACAATATTATTTTCGTCGTAACAAACCTGATAAGCCACCTGATCACCACTAAATGCGGTTTCTGTTGGCGTCCCCACGACTTCCCACAATCCAAGGGTTAGAACATCTGCTACTCCATGGACAACGGCCCGGCCAGCCTTACTACCTTTCGCATAGCCCTGAGTGAAAGAAAAAATTTCACAAATTTTCCCATTTTTTGCTTTATCTGAGACAGTTGGCAGACCAAATTCACCAATAATTTGTACCCTTGGAGTACCTACTTTAAATAGATCCACATTTTTCTTATCAGGTTGTTGAGATGCCATATAAACAGAGCAACCACTAAGAATTGAGACTAAAAATAAACAGGCAAGAGAGCGTTTCATTTTATTAATAAAAAAAACAGAGATTACGATGCTAAAAGGGAATAACCACTTTATACAACAAAGGAACGTACTACTTTAATGAAAAAATATCGAAATGCAAAAAATAAACATCCTCCCCCAAACTGTACCGGTGTTATCATGATTTACTTACTACCTAACAGCTAGGGAGAATTGCCATGAATGATCTGTCAACCTACATTCCTGAAATGATTGAAACACGGCGTTATCTGCATCGGATTCCGGAAATTGCCTGGACTGAATTTTTGACGTCTGAGTTGGTTATTAAACGTGTCCGAGAATTAGGTTTTAAGACTATTATCGGCAAAGCACTGTTTAACGAAGAATATGCCTATGGCCGAGAAGATAGTGTCATTGAAGAGGCTCAAAAAAGGGCCCTATCAATGGGCATGGATCCTAAACTTTTAGAAGAAATGCAAGGTTATACAGGTTGTATGGCGATTTGGGAGACCGGACGCGTAGGTCCTGTAACGGCCTTTCGTTTTGACATGGATTGCATCGCAGTTGAAGAAAATCATGATGAAACAAATGAAGCTTTTGTGGGAGGGTTTGATTCTACATTCCCCGGCCTGATGCATGCCTGCGGACACGATGGTCATACAGCCATGGGGCTCGCCTTTGCCCGTTGGATTAAAGATCATGCCGATAGTCTCAAGGGGACCATTAAATTAGTCTTTCAACCCGCCGAAGAAGGAACAAAAGGTGCAAGCGGTATTGCTGAATCCGGTCTTCTGGATGACGTGGATTACTTTATTGGCGGACACGTCGGTATGGATCCAAAACTGCACGAATTGGGCATTATTACAAAAGGCTTCCTTTCGACGACCAAGATTAATGTGAGCTATACCGGCAAACCCGCTCATGCCGGTGCGGCCGGTCAAGAAGGACGCAATGCATTAATGGCTGCCTGCTCGGCCTCTATGCAAATCATGGGAATTGCTCGTCACGGTCAAGGAAACACCGCCGTTAATATCGGTACTTTACATGCCGGCGAAGGCCGAAACGTTGTACCTGTACACGCAAAAATGGAATTAGAAGTACGCGGTGCCAACGACAAAATCTGCAAATACATGCAAGAGCGCGCCCTGAAAATGATTAAAGGCAGCGCAGAAAGTTACGAAGTTGGCTGCGATATCAAGATAATGGGACGCGCAACCAATGTGGTGTCCGATCCTGAAATGTGTGATCTCATTCGAGAAGTCGCAACAGCCGTACCGGGAATTAATCGCGTGTTTGACTACGACACCATCACTTCCAGCGAAGACTGCTCGCTTTTAATCCAAAAGGTACAGTCCCATGGCGGTAAAGCCGTTTTCTTTTATTATGGATGCAACCACAACGGTCACCACAAATCAGACTTTGAAATCCAAGACACGGAAAGTTTACCGTTAGGATTTGCCGTGTTTGTGGGAGCCCTGAAAAAGACAAACGGTCAATAATGCTGTTATAAACCCGAAGGCGCAACCTTCGGGTTTTAATTAACGTAGGAAAAAAAGAATGGACAAGAAAATCCTTTTAGCTGTGAACGGGACACTCATGAGGGGCCTAAAACTTAACGGCAACATGATTGAAGCCGGCGCAGAGTTTGTGAAAGAGGCTAAAACGGAAAAACATTATCGTTGCTGGAGTATCGAGGATGACCACCCGGCGATGATTAAAACGGTTGGAAACGGCGCTGAGATTGAATTAGAGGTCTGGGCCGTGCCTCCCGAAGGTCTATCCTCAATTTTGTTAAAAGAGCCGGCCGGTCTTTGTATCGGCAAAGTTAAACTCAACGATGGTTCCGAGGTTTTGGGAGTGTTGGGAGAACCTTGGTCTGTTGTTGGACAAAAAGAAATCACCCAATACGGTGGTTGGCGAAAATACATCGCTAGCAAGTAGTGACTATTGCTCCATTGTTTAAACCTACTACAGCTTTCAATCGGAGCCTTATAAGAAGGACATATTCAAGCTTTCTTAGGAACTATAATCTGGCCTAAAACATCTTCTCTTTAGTACTGAGGTCCACCATGCCCGCTTTACCGCGATTGTCAGTTATTTCCGCCGCTTTAATTTGCGCCGTCATGCTTTCCGGGTGCTCCGAAGAAAGCAAAATGATCGATTTAGTTAAAAATTCAAGATCGCAATTGGATGGCTTGGAAATGGGGCCCATGTTAGAAAACACAAAAGTGTGCTCAAAACCCAAGTGGAGTTATCAAGAAACCAAACGCGGTGAACAATACGTCCTTTTTGAATGCACTCCGAACACTGATTTATCCGTTATCAGCCAAAAAGTTAAGAGCTTGAATGATCAGAGTCAGAAGGAATCTTTAGCCAGTATCAAACGATATGAGGAAAGTCTTGCAAGGTATCAGAAACAAGTCGATACCATTTCCGGAAAACTTCAGGAACTCAACACAAAGTTTGAAGCCTTTAAAAAGACAGACCTTACGAATTCCATGCCTGTTTTCTATTACACACGCATGGGAGGCGGACAAGATAAGATCCTGTTTATCTTAACGTTATTTAATCTTTCTCCCGATCAATGGAATGATGTTTTTCAAAACGTTAAAAATTATCGCTACGATTACCAGAAGCTCTTTGATTACGTCCAAGAACTACGCAAAACGAACTCCATTTACGCTATGTCGGTAGAGTCAAGCTGGGAAAGTGAGGAAATTGACGCTTATGAAACTTTATTTGATCTTCCAAAAGATCAATGTTTTGATGCTTGGAAAAATCAAGTTTTACCCAAGTTGCAGCAATATCGTTTGGTCGAACTAGCGTTACGTTCGACCTATCGGGAGTTAACGGCTAATTTTGAAAAGGCAATTGATCGCTATAAATGGGATTTAGAAAAACCGGTTCGGGAGGTCGAAAAATTCAATCGGTACCTTGAAAGGGAAAAGAAAAATTTAGCTAACCTGAAAAATATCAATTGGACTCAATTAAAAGACGCTACCTTATACGTCAGGTTTAACGTCAACCCGGACAAAGAAGAAATTATTAAACCGAACGGCTCGCGCAGCGGATATGTTTTAAGATGGAAAGACGGAACGGAAATTAACCAATACAGTTTCTACACCATGGTTCCGATGAATCTTGAAAGAGCCGCTGAACAAGATGATGTGAGAAGCCTACAGTATTGGATGGAAGGACTTTCCAACCCCATGACATTAAAAACCTTCTATCAGCAAGGGATTAAATCGGAATAACCTATTCAAAATTAGGCTTTCCGGACCACTCCATTCCCCATCCCCCAAAAAAAGCCCACTGCGACGATCAGATCACAGTGGGCAGTTAAATTGGAAAGGTAGCTAGGCTCGTCGCCTGCGCTTTCCCCGAACGAAACCGATCTCCCTCAAACGATTCCGTCCACCCGATGAAACGGATGCGACCAGCGCATCCCCCTCGTTTCACCCGGCTCGAGCACCCGTAAGCGAAGAACCAAGCGCTCGGTGAGCATCAAAACCACAATTCCGTTCCGATCCTCACGCCTTTATTGTCATCCTTTTTCATGACAATGAGAACTAGGACTTTCCTTACCCCTAAAGAGGCATTAAAAGCAATAGATTAAATAACAAACTGATTTTCTAGCGAAAGAATATTACCGCCAGGGTATATCACCGGGGAATAAGCGATCCACGAGCTCACGAAATTCAACCGACGCGTCGTCAACCTTATCTAAAAGCGTTGGTTTCCCACTACGTTCGTCCCATTGAACGGTATAGACATTATTGTGGCGGCCGACTTCAGTTAATTCCAACTTGGCATAACGAAGAAATGAATGACTCCAGGATGAGCCGTAGACAGCTTCGTAGCGAAGCGTTTGAGGACAAGATAGAAGCGTTTTCGTGTCATCGCTTTTTACACGAGTAACTTTTAACCCCTTATCCATCAAGGCTCGTCTCAAAATCAAAAAAGCTTGAGGACGCACGGAAGGATTGTCCACTAAGCAAAGATTTTTCTGACCGGCTCCGTGCCAATCATCAGAAGCGGGCGTTCCCGCACAACCTGAAAGAGTCAGAAGAGCTGCGCCCATACAGGCCGCGGACAACAAAGACAAACGCATGATGGCTACCTTAAATATCTGCCCTGATTGTACTAGTCATCCGAGAAAAAACAATAGAGTTAGACACTTAGTCATCGATCTGTAAGGAAAAATTAATCTATCGGTCATACAATGCGGAAATTCAATTGAGAACTGTGTGCAAAAAAGATGTCTGAAAAAAATACCCCTTCTCACGCGCCTGCTCTTTGGAACCCGATGTGGGCCATTTTGCTGAGTTTTATCTTCACGCCGGTCTTTGGCGGCATCGTCTGCGGGATGAATTGGCGCGCAATGGGCAAAGAAGAAATGAGTGTGCGCTCATTTAGCTTTATGCGCTCGACCATTTTCATCATGGTTCTCTATATTTTTGCCGAACCGATGCTTCGCGGCATCCCCTACACACAATACGTGCTGCTTGCTTTGATGGTCGGACTGTGGTTGGTTTGGACCTTCATGGACGGACTCAAACAATTACGCTACGTCAACGACACCTACGGCGAAGATTACGAACATAAATTCTGGGCCAAATGCATCACCTGGGGTGTAGGCGGCTGGGTGGCCTACTATGCCTTGGCCATTACTTACGTTATCGGCCTGCATCTTTTAGGCACTGCTATTTAGAATCCGACATCACCATGGCTGCACGAGCGAAAAAAGCCGAAGTCAACCGAAACGCCAGAGCCAACTATGTGCTCGGGCTTTTGGGCGGCGTCGCGCTCTCCCCGCCTCAGGCTTCCAAAGAAGCCATGCAGTACTACGCTCGCGCTGCCGCTGAAGGCAATCCTGACGCTCAGTACCAACTCGCCAAATTACTGGTGGAGGGGCAAACGCTCTCAACCAACAATCGTGCGGCCTTAAAGTGGCTCAAAAAAGCCGTTGAAAAAGACCATGCGGCCAGTCAACATCTTTTGGGCGTTATGTACTTAAAAGGCCAAGGCGTCACGCGAGATGCCCAGCGCGCATTGGAACTTTTTCGTCAAGCGGCTATTTCCGGTAACGCAGAAGCCGAATACGACCTCGGATGCGCCTTAATGAATGGTATTGCCGGCGAAAAAGATGACTACCAGGCTTTACGCTGGTTTAGGCTCGCAGGAGCCCAGGGGCATGTTAAAAGTCAATACCGAGTGGGCTATGCGCTCGCTCACGGCGCCGGATGCGAAATTGATCTGCAGCAGGCAGCCACATGGCTTAGAAAAGCGGCGGTCAACGGTGATCCCAAAGGACAGTACGAATTCGGACTCTTATTTATTCATCCAGACTATCCTAAGCGAAACGAAGAAGAAGCTTTTCGCTGGATCAGACTTTCTGCCATTGCAGGCTTCGCGCCCGCTCAGTACCAACTTGCGCTGTTTTATCAGGCAGGCGAGGGAACCCTCGCCTCTTATGAAGAAGCTTTCACCTGGGCAAGACGCGCAGCCGCTCAAGGCGAAGAAAAAGCTCTCTTGCTTTTAGCCAGCCTCTACCGTTTTGGTGCCGGCACTGCTGCCAACATCACTGCGGCTTACGCAATTGCCTCTTATCTTTCAGGCACTGAAAACCCAAATGCCGCGGCGCTTTTACAAACGCTTGAACCTCAAATTGCGGCTGGTGACCGTGCTCGAGTTCAGAAAATGCTCTCTTCAACAAAAAGCGCTCTAGAGCTTATCGAAAATATCTCTACACTTTAGGCAAATAAAAAGGCAAGCTCCTCAATCAGAACTTGCCCTCTCACTGAAAACGGAAAAATTATCAACCGTTTTTCAAATAACGTTGACGCACGCTTTCAAAAAGACAGATACCCGTGGCAACGGAGACATTCAGACTTTCCACTGAACCCGTTAAAGGAATCTTGGCCAAATCGTCACAGCGTTTGCGTGTTAACTGACGCAAGCCAGGGCCTTCGGCGCCCATCACCCAAGCAAAAGCGCCGGTCTGATCAAAGTCATAAATTGTCTTTGTGGCTTCGCCTGCTGCGCCCACCACCGTCACACCAGCATCGCGCAATTCGACAATGGCACTGGCCAAATTCGTCACGGTTACAACAGGGACCGTTTCAGCGGCGCCTGCCGCCGCCTTCGCCGCCGCCGGCGTTACGGTTGCCGAGCGGTCTTTCGGAATGATCACGGCATGAACGCCGGCCGCATCCGCAGAGCGCAAACAAGCTCCGAAATTTCTCGGATCCGTAATGCCATCCAAAATTAAAAAGAGAGAGTCCGGACGAATCTCATCCATCAATTCATCAAATGTCAGGCTCACTTCCAAAGGTTTGGCCATAGCCACAATACCCTGATGGGGAATGTCTCCGGAAACCATGCCGTTTAAACGGTCGTGTCCGGCTTGCATGACACGCACACCCAAACTTTCCAGTTCAGCGCGCATCTGACTCATGCGCTTGTCGCGTCTTTGCGGATCAACATACACACATACGATTGAATCCGGATCTTTTCTCAGGCGAGCTCCTACAGCGTGGAACCCAGCCAAAATAATGTTCTTTGCCATACAAAAATTAAATTACTTTATTAATCAAACCTGCTCATTGTAATCAATGACGCGACCGACTGATACGAAAATCAATCCGTCTGCGATCTTCATCGACTTCAATCAAACTCACCGTTACCACGTCACCCACGGCATACACTTCACCAAACGATTGTCCCTGCAGGGTACCTTCGGGCGTGTAGACATAGTAGTCAAAACCAATATTGGAAATATGCACAAAGCCTTCAACAAAGATTTCCTGAAGCTGCACATAAAGACCAAATGAAGTAATCGCCGTAATTCGGGCTTTAAATTTTTGCTTATCCGAAGCAATAGTCTTCATGTAGCGGCACTTGAGCCAAGCGGTGACATCGCGGCTCGCATCATCGGCCCGTCGTTCACAGGCGCTCGTGATCTTGCCGAGTTCCACCCAGGCACCGCGAGACGGATCCGTTGCTCCCACCGCCTCTGTTTTTTCAGGCTGCGGCATCGCCAATAGTGTGCGCTTAAGGTTCATGCCACTTAAGCTATTGAGCACCGAGGTACTGCCCGGATAGACTGTCGGTCTATAGGTACGCCTTGAGAGAATGCCTCGAATCGTTCGATGAACCAAAAGGTCGGGATAGCGACGAATGGGCGAGGTAAAGTGCGTGTAGCCCTCGTAACCCAAGCCATAGTGGCCAATATTGTCCGGAGAATAAACAGCGCGCTGCATTGAACGCAAAAGCGCCGTTTGAATGACGTCACTATAAGGTTTGCCTTCAACCGCTTCGACCACTTTTTCATAATCGGCTGCCGTTGGCTTATTGCCACCCAATAGCGTTAGGCCGAAGCCAGAGAGCGTACGCCGCAATTCCAAAAGCTTATCCACCGAGGGTGAATCATGCACACGGTACAAACTCAGCTTTTTATGGCGACCGATAAAGTCCGCCGCGCAGGTATTGGCGGCTAGCATGCACTCTTCGATCAGTCGGTGAGCATCGTTTGATTCCCGAGCAACAATGGCAATAATGTTGCCCTTATCATCAGTTTTAACCAATGTCTCCTGTGTTGCAAAATCAATGGCGCCACGGATGCTGCGTGCCCGCCTGAGGACTTTATAGAGATCATATAAAGTATCAAGGCCTGTTCTTACCACCTGCGGCACTTCTTCATCCGTCACAGCTTCGTTAGAAAGGTATTTCCAAGCATTGGTGTAAGTCAAACGGGCGTGAGAATGGATAACGGCCGGATAGAACTGATAAGCCTTCACCGTTCCAAGCGAATCAATCACCATATCGCAAACCATGGATAAGCGATCAACGCCGGGATTTAATGAGCAAAGACCATTACAGAGCTTTTCCGGCAACATCGGAATCACTCGGCGCGGGAAATAAACCGAGGTGCTTCTGAGCTGAGCATCACGATCAATATCCGAATTGGGCTTGACATAGTAGCTCACATCGGCAATGGCCACGAGCAATCGATAAGCGCCATTGCCTTCGGCTTGGGCGTACACCGCATCGTCAAAGTCTCTCGCGTCTTCACCGTCAATTGTGCAAAACGCAACGTCACGCAAATCCACCCGGCGGGCTCTGTCTTTGGCCAATACCTTATTGGGCAGTTTTTCGGCTTCCAGAACCGTTGCCGGTGAAAACTCATGCGGAAGGTTAAATTGACGAACGGCCAATTCGATTTCTAAATCCGCATCGCTGTCCACTTCAAGTTCCCGATCCATGCGAACGTAGACTCGAGGGTCATCTTTAGAGGGGTAACGGTCAATGACGGCGATCGCCTTTTTATCAACCCAAGACTCTAAAACCGTTTCAGGATCTAAAAACTTCACACTCAAATTGCAAAGTCTCGGATCGTATTTTTTAAAGTGATAGGTCACCTTGCCGTGTTTAGAGGTTGTTTTTTTAACTTCACCCACAATTTCGGCGATAGAATGCTCAACAACTTCAGTGACATTGGCGTAAAGGTAAGGATCATCCCAAGGCTCGGCAGAGTGCGCAGAGCGGAAAATCACAGCGTCACCGGGCAAATACAGTTTGGCCGACTCCTGAGCAATGGAAAAACGCTCACCTGTATCATCATCGACCACGTAAGGTGTGCTTTGCGCGGGCGATACAACAATCCCCGTGTGTTCCTTTTTAGCTTTATGAGTAAAACACTTTTTCTGGGAATCAAACCGCACACGGCTATCCCCCATCAAGCGATCCAACACCTGAGCAAAAAGACCTTCATTTAATTTTCTGTATTGACGCGACAAAAGCACATACAGCTCTGACGTATCCAGATCCGCCGCCGATTGGTTAAGAATTTCAACAGCCTTTTGGACAAGCTCGGTGATGACGTAATTTTTTACCCGTCCTTGCGAGCCTTTTGATTTCTTAGAAGAAGCTCTTTTTTCTTTAACGATTTTAGGACGCGGGGTTTTCTTTAAATTTGGCAACTTCGTTTCTCTTTCGTATATAATTGCGATTCTTATTTCAGGCATTATGCCTGATCCATAAGCCCGGGTGGCGAAATTGGTAGACGCACCAGCTTCAGGTGCTGGCGTTGCGAGACGTATCGGTTCGAGTCCGATCCCGGGCACCAAAAACGCTTAAATAATCACGGAAAATGGTTATTTAAGCGTTTTTCTTTTTGTCCCTTCAATCACACCTGTTGTATTTTCTCTACCTGCATTTCCTAGTATATCGGAGAATTGTGACAGAACAACAAAATATTCCTGATCGGGAAAAACTCGTGACTTACTATCCTCATTCCTGTGCTTTCTTAACCAAAGCTTTCAAGTCAATCCGATTATTCAAAGTAATTAGAAAAACAAACAGCTTTAATATGTTAATAGAATTTATCTAATATTAATTTAATATCATATTAATTTCATTTTGATTGGCGTCTTTCCAAAACCTCCAATTGTTTCTTCTGAATCGCAGCCTGCTCTTTCGCACTAACACTGTGAGTAACCAAATAAACACCGACAAAAATAAAGACAACGGCAAACGCCTTTGACCATGACAGAGAATCCAGTCCCATCGCAACAGCGGCTAAGCACCCTACAACAGGCTGTACATAGTTATACATGGCTGCAACGGTAGGCTTTAGATTTCGCTGGCCTACGACAATCAAGAGGTAAGAGAAAAAGGTACCGCCGACGACCACATAGGCGACACTTAGCCATTCGTTTAGGCTAAGAGAAAACCAAGGAGTCGAGGTTAATGATGAAAATGAAAACGGAAAAATGCAAAGTGAGGCGAATGTAAACATCCACTTCATCGTTGTAAATAAGTTGTAGCGAGTCACCAAATCTTTAAAGCGCACAACGTAAAAAGCAAAACTCAATTGGGCGCTGGCTACAAGCAAATCGCCCCAAATATTACTTTCGATGGCGGGATTGGCCGCGACATCCGTTTTGGACATAATAAGCGTCAAAGCGCCGACAGCTCCCATCAGAATGCCAACGAGCTTTTTCAAAGTGATTGGATCTTTTAAGACAATCGCGGCGAGCACCATCGCCCATAAGGGCATCGTCGAAGTCAGAATGGTGGCGTTACCCGGTGTCGTCAGACCAACGCCAAAAACATAACTGCCCTGATTAAAAATAATGGCGAAAAGGCTTGCCAGAAAAAGTCTGAATAAGTCCGCTTTAGCTACCTTTTCATACGGTGCAAAAAAGGACGCGAGCCAAAACAAAACCGCCGCCCCGAAAATTCTTAAGTCGGTTAAAACAAGCGGCGTCACCAGGCCGCCGACCATCACCACTTTAGCAATCGGCGCCATCATGCCCCAAATAATATTGGCGCCTGCCGCACAACTGTGTCCTAAAAGGGCCGACTGTCTGATCATGAAAGACCTGCCTTTCTTTTTGCTTTATTTTTGAAGAAGCCAAAATTATAGAGAGGCAATCCAGTGCTGAAAGAAGAAATCCGTCTGATACTAATTAAAACATCCGAGCAAACACTACCTTTCGGTAAAGACATAACAGGCATACAATGTCAGGACTTAACTGCGCAAAAAAGAAAAGGATTCTTTATTTATGATGAAACAATCGCTTTGGGCGCTGGCGGCGGCCGCCTGTTTTTCCTTTATGGCGGTTTTTGTAAAACTCTGCAGCGGCCATTTCGGATCCCTTGAACTTGTGTTCTACCGGTCGCTCATCGGCATTGTCACCATTTCCATGTTTGTGCGCTCACAGGGCCTGTCGCTTCGTACGGAACATTTAGGCGGACACATCAAACGCGCAGTCTTAGGCACTATTTCTGTCGGTCTGTGGTTCTTCACTATCGGCGAAATGCCGCTTGGCACCAACATGACCTTGATCTACACCACCCCGCTATTTATGGCGGCTAATTTCATCATTCTGGCTTTTATTAAAAAGGAATCAGCCCCTTGGGGTGTTATTCTGGCTATCCTTTTTGGCTTTGCGGGTGTCTCCACCGTGCTTCAGCCCACCTTTGATGAAGGCTACCTCATCCCCGCTTTGATTTGTCTTTTTGTTGCCCTCATCGACTTGGTTGTTTACTGGCAAATTAAAGAATTGGGGAATCTCAAGGAGCCCTCCTGGCGCATTGTGTTTTACTTTTCCATGTTCGGCGCGGTCTTCGGCGTATTGGGAAGTTACATTTTTGAAAACGGCATGCATATGCCGACGCTGGAGTCCGGCGCCTATTTGGTCGGCATGGGCATCTGCGCTACCCTGGGCCAAATCTGCACCACCCGCTCTTACGCTTACGGCAACATGCTCTTGAGTTCTTGCCTGGGTTTTTCCGCCATTCCCTTCTCGGCTCTTGTCAGTTTCGCCCTCTTTAGTGAAACAGTCACCATGTTGGGCTTAGTCGGCATGGCCATGATTATTATTTCCGGCGTTTGCGCTACTATTTACACTAAACGGACGGAAGCGGCGAATAAAGCTCGCGAGGCCGCTGCTTCTTAAACTTTTCTATCACTCATGAGGTTAAAAAATGGATAAGAAAGAACCCCAAAAAGAACAAACCGCCCAACAACAGGAACCGAATGTTTGGGTTTGTGACGCTGTGGCTGTCACGCACTGCGATGTGAGCGACAAGGGTGTGGTTTACACAGTGACCTGGACTGACTTCATGGGCCTGCAACACTCCGCCAAAGTCAAGCGCGAAGACTGCTATTTTGACTTTGCGAATGTTTTAAAGACGCTGGTCAAGGGCGGCTATCGCTACAACACCATGATTGCCCAAGCTCCGGCTATCATTCAACAACGCCTCACGGCTTTCCGTCCGACACAAGAAAGCGTGAAAAAAGCCATTGAAGCGATGAAGAAATAATCACAAAACCTCTTAACGTTTTGTGCCCAGGCGAAGTCATCAAGGCTTCGCCTTTTTTGTCTATTCAGGGTTCAATTCTTATCTTCATAGTGAAAAGCACGTAGATAACGATAAATTTTCAACCTTAATTACCGCTTTTTACTTAGAAAATTCAATCACGCACTTCACACACCTAATCTATATTGGAGAAAGTAAACTTTTATGAAAGGAATGCCGATGAATGAATCCATTTTTTCGACGGTGACCGCAGTTCCCGATGACCCCATCTTGAGTCTTACAGGTAAGTTTCTTGCCGATCCCCGCGACTGTAAGGTCAATCTTGGGGTCGGAATGTATTTGGATGAAAACGGAGTCACACCGGTTCTTGATGTCGTCCGTGAAGCTGAACTAGCCATTGCCGCAGAACACCGCCCTCATACCTACATTCCCCAAACTGGTCTTCCCCTCTACGACCGATTGGTTCAGGAACTGATTTTCGGTAAAGACAGTGAAATTGTTTCCTCCAAACGCGCCTGTACCGTTCAAACGCTAGGCGGTACCGGAGCTCTAAAGCTCGGCGTTGATTTGATGCATTGGGCCAGCGGTCTTAATGTTGGAGCAACTTCAAAGCCCACCTGGACCAACCACAATGACATTCTTCGCCTAGCCGGCTATTCCGTCACGGGATACCGCTATTACGATGCATCGAGTAATAGCGTGGACTTCTGTGCAATGACTGAAGACCTGAAAGCCTTGCCTGAAAAAACGCTTGTTATTTTGCATGCCTGCTGCCACAACCCAACGGGCTATGACTTGTCTGTTGATCAATGGATGGAAGTCATAGACATTTGCCGCACCCGTCACCTGATTCCGTTTTTGGACATGGCCTATCAAGGATTCAAAAAGGGATTAGACGAGGATGCTCAAACCATCCGCCTTTTTGCCGAGTCCGGATTGAATTTCTTAGCGGCATCCTCCTTTTCTAAATCCTTTAATCTTTATGGAGAAAGAATCGGCGCTTTGACGGTTGTGACACAATCTGAAGACGAAGCCCAACGGGTCACCACTCATCTTAAAACCTGCGCACGGGCGAATTACTCCAATCCGCCCACATTCGGTGGTCGTATTGTCGAAAGTGTCCTTGCCGATCCGGAAAAGTTTAAGCGTTGGGAATCAGAATTGGCCGGTATGCGAAACCGTATTCATGCGATGCGCCAAGCTTTAGCCGATGAAATGAAAGCAATCGGTGCTAAACGAGATTTCTCATTTGTGACGCAACAAGCCGGCATGTTTTCGTTTACGGGACTAACGCCTGAGCAAGTTGATCGGCTGGCAAATGAATTTGGAATTTACGCGGTAAGAAACGGACGGATCTGCGTTTGCGGATTAAATGAAAAGAATGTGAAGTACGTAGCGAGAAGTTTTGCTTCTGTTCTCTAGATAGTTATTCAGTGATTTTTCATATAGGCGATTTTCAGTTGAAAGTCGCCTATTTTGCGTTTAATCAAAATTTAAAATGGTCGACTTTTTTTACTATCGGCCATACGTGTTGATTTTTATTGGAAATACAATAGGTTATTAATTGGTAATTCAAAATTATTAAGGGTTAATACTAAATATCAATTTTCTTGATCGTCATTTTTTGTTTTGAGAAAATTTCAGAACTTAATTTTTTCAGTTATAGAGAGGAATAATTATGCGATATGCCCCCCCCCCAACAAATAAATTATCTTTTTAGTAAAAAATCAGCTATTGCTGCGATAGTAGCATCTTTGTTTAGTCTTCCCGTCTACGCCTTGGATATAGATGTCATCGACAATGAGTATCTAATCCATGATGGTGATGGTGATGGTGAAGGAACTCATATAACAACGTCTAAAACAGTTGGAGAAATATTTATCGTAGATTTTTATCCAGAATCTGGTCAAGACAAGCACGCAATCGCTGTAAATGCAGCTTATTCAGAAAGTACTCCTCCTCCAACCCTTACTGTTGAAGGTAATACAAAATTCGAATCTTTCCCACAGCCTTCAACATCCGAAAATAAAGATGGTACATACGCTATCAGTGCAGGCAATTTACACGGTGCTTCTGGAATAGTAAATTTGGAAGGAAATGTGGATATTGTTATTCGGGATGCTGAAGGCACACTATCTGAATATGGCGCAAATGCTATTTATTCTGCAGGGAAAAATTCATCAGTAACATTGGGCAGTAGCGCAGAAAATCTTACAAGAATTTTCGTTGTTGCGGATAAATCTGATGCTATTAGTGCTAAAGACGGTGGAAGTGTCACTTTTAAATCTGAAAACAATCAAATAATTGGGGCCATTGACTTTATTTATTCCCCTTCTCTCGTTGGAATTCAGAAACTTTTTGAATCAAAAGTTGAGGGAACTTTCTCCGGGAGTAATTCTTTTTGGTTTGGAGACGACAATAGTTTCGCAAACGCTGATACTTTCCCAGAAGATTTAAGACCGTATTTTGAGCTGGTGAAAGATCGCTTAAGTAAGCAGTTGTCCCTTACTTTCAAAAATGGGGCACAGTGGACGTATCTTGGAATTCAAAATGAAGTAGTTAGTGATGATGGCGGAACCAGTGTTACATTCGACACTAAACGCATATCCAATATCACTCTGGAATCAGGCGGTATCATCAACCTTTATGACGATAATATTAAAAAATTCTGTCAGGAACAGGGGATTTCTGGTTTGATAGATCACGTTGATCATGATTATGTACGAGTGGGCTATTTAAATGGTTCAGGGGGTATTTTCCGAATTGATACAAATGGTGAAGATAAAACCCAAACGGACCTAATTTTCGTTGAAAATTCTTACAACAGTGGTGTTCATCATGTTCAGGTTGAAGGTTTGAGTACCCTTAATTCCATTTCGGATACAAATACCTTAACTTTTGCTTTAGTTTCCAAAGAAGCTGCTGAAAAAGGTGTTGCTTTCAACGAAACTGAAAATGTCGAAGGCGACAAGTTATTCAATTATGAACTTGATATTCGTCCGGTCATTGTTGAAGATGCTGCTGATCTTGAAGCTTTAAAGAATAAAGCTGAATTTTCCGGTCTTGAAAATATTCTTGAGGATTATACGGAGGGCAGTAGATACTGGGAAATTTACCGTGTCGTAAAACAAAACTCTTCTTCCACTCTTGGTATGATCGGCTCAGGCTATGCTGGCTACGACCTTGCCGTAGATATGGATAGGTATGATCGCCGAATTCATGAAACAGTAGGTAGCGACAAAAATAGCGGACTTTGGATCCGAGCAAGCCATGGTAAGAAAGGAGCTTCGGGTGTTTATCAAAATGATATCGATACCGTAACTGTAGGCTTTGAAAACAACATTTCTCCTTCAAACCGCCTCGGTGCTTGGTTCTCATATACTCAAGGTGATGTAGATTACTCATCGGTAGACGGTACCGCTGATTTAGATCGCTATGAATTAGCTATTTATGACACTATCCTACTTGATAATCAATACATTGATTTTGTCGGTAGGATTGGCCGAGTCAGTAACGAATTCTCTGTCACAAGTGCCTCTGGAGCTTATAAAACTTCGGGAGATTTCGACCAAGACTATGCTTCTCTATCAGCTGAATATGGTTATACGTTAAAAGATAAGCAAACCGGTGTATTTATTGAACCTCAACTTCAAGTACAGGCGACTTATCTTCGTGATTTCGACTATTCGGTCGAGCGTGGTATGAAAGCAAAGGCCGATGATGAAACAAGTTTCATTGGTCGTGTTGGCATGCGCTTTGGTCAAGAACTTAGAACTGCATCATCAAGCGGAGAATTTTATTTCCGTGGTGATGTATACCATCAATTTACCGATGGACAATCTGCACGGCTTACAGCAGGTAGTGAATACGTTGATACTGTATGGGGTGACAAAGATACTTGGGCCACTTTCGGTGTCGGCGGCTACCTCAATTGGAAAGACAACATGTCCTTCCAAGTGGATGTTGAAAGAACCGCAGGCGGCGAAACAACCGATACGTGGCTTGTTTCCGGACGATTTAATTATCTTTTCTAAAATTTAATTAATCGACACCAAAATCGGCAGGCTTAAAACGCTTGCCGATTTTGTTTTCTACACGGATCTAAATTCGGAATTAATTTCGTTAATTTAAACCAGATACTCAACAATGGTTTTCTATTATTCAGACGGTACGATTCTCTGATTTGCTCTCATTTTTAGCACCTACCAAACCTCTTAGCTCTTTTAGGCATGTTTTAGGCAAAAATCACGCAGTCATACACCATTGAATATGACATAATCGCTCTGTCGATACTGCTCGATGAGAATTCATCGGGCTTTTATTCTTCTGTTTGAAAGGTTGGCTTTCATGCCTATCGAATTTGAAAAGAAGTCTCTGGCCCATCCCGAGGGCGATGCCATTAAAAGACGCGGTTTTTCTTTCTTTGTGGCGGCCTTTTGTCTGATCAGCTGTTTTGTAACTGCCGCCACAGCCATTCCGATGATGGCTTTTTGGGTTGAGGATTTGGGACTGACGTCTCCGGAAGTCGCCATGAGTGTCGTGAGTTATTTCGGAGGCTGCGTTTTAACGCTTATTTTCTTTGCACGCTTTTCCAATTTCTTGGGCAGAAAACCGGTTGTCATTGCCGCCCTCGCTTTCGGCGCCATTGCCTGTTACCTCTTTTCAATCGGTGAAAATGCTTCAGACCTCTATGTCGGCCGCTTTCTTCAGGGGCTATCCTGCGGACTTGCAACAAGCGCCTGCATGTCCTGGGTCGTAGATACAGCGCCACCAGCCCGAGTATGGTTAGGCACAGCCATGACTTCAGCCGGCCCCAACATTGGCCTATCGCTCGGAACACTTCTCACGGGACTCATCATTGAATACAACGTCCTCAATCCGACACTTCTTTTTGATGCCTGTGTGGCTTTGCTCATTTTCTGCATTGTTTTAGCTGCCCTGGGTACCGAAACCATGAGATTGGGAACTGAAAGCATCGGCCAAGTGCTTATTCCCAAAATTGCGATTCCCACCCGCTTAAGACGGCTCTTCATTTTGAGCATCACCGCCTTCATAGGCACATGGGGTGTGAGCAGTTTCTTTCAAGGATTCTCCGCTCAATTTGCCAAATCGTATTTGGAGAAAGCAGCGTCTTACTTGCAGCGATCACGTACTTGCTTTTAATTATTCCGATCGCTGTTTTCGGATTAGTGAGTGGGCGCTTTAATCCGAGCAAAACACTCCTGTTAATGAGTACAGTATTTCTATTTGGGGCAGGAGGCGTTTTCCTCACGCTTGATATGAAGTCTCCCGTTCTTTTTATGGTTTTTGTCCTCATTTGCGGCGCCGCGCAAGGCGGCACCTGCTGCAGCGGATTAAAACTATTACTCATGGATGCCACGTTACGTGAGCGAGCCGGTCTTATTTCCGCCTTATATTTAGGAGCCTACGTGGGATCCGGCATTCCGAATTTTTCAATTGGTCAATTGGCTAAAGACGTTTCCATGACAACCATTGCAAACGGATTTTGCCTATGGATTGCCGTCATGTGGCTCATCATCGTGCTCAGTTTCATTTTGATCAAAAGAAAACCGACCGAAACTGAAAAGAAACGCTTCTGATTGGGCAATATTTAAGAATTTTTGAATTTCTTTTCATGCTCCCCTCCACGAGCGTTCTGGGTTAAAATAGGACCCTGTTTTGAAGCTTGATTTTTAAAAGAATTTTTATGATTACCGATAACGACGTTCATCAATGCCGACTGCAAACCATCCGTGATGTCATCCGCTATGCGATGACGCAATTCGAGATTAATAATATCTTCTGCGGTCATGGTTGCGCTGACACGTACGAGGAAGCCTACTTCTTGGTGTTGCGTTCATTGAAGCTTAACTTCGAAGACTCGGATCGCTTCTGGGACGCCCGCGTTTCCAATGCGGAGCTCAAGATGCTTTTAGAGCGCATCGAAAAGCGCGCTGTTGAAAAAATCCCGACACCCTACCTTTTGCAGGAAGCTTGGTTAATTGACCATCCCTTCTATTGTGATGAACGCGTGATTATTCCCCGCTCCTACATTGCCGAACTCTTAAAAGACGAGTTGGCACCGTGGGTTTCTAATCCTGAAAACGTCACGCGCGTACTTGATTTATGCACGGGCTCGGGTTGCTTGGGCATTATCGCAGCCGAAGTCTTCCCCAATGCGAAGGTTGACTGTGTCGATATCAGCCAGGATGCGCTCGATGTTGCCAAAATCAATGTTGAACGCTACGGTATGCAGAATCGAATCGAACTCATTAAGAGCGATCTTTTCAATGAATTGGGTGACCGTCAGTACGATGTGATCATCAGCAATCCCCCGTACGTCACCCAAGAGGCAATGGACAACCTCCCCGGTGAATACCGTCACGAACCGGCTTTAGCCTTAGGGGCTGGAGACGACGGCCTGGATATCGTGCGCCGCCTAATGACGGATTCAAAAGCTCATCTCACAAACCGCGGTGTCATGGTGGTTGAAGTGGGTGATGGAAAAGACGCCTGTGAAGCGGCTTATCCCAAAGTGCCCTTTACATGGTTAGCCACTGAAAATGAAGATGCGATGGTCTATCTCTTGCGAAAGGATGAACTTCCGTAATGCTTAGACTTCAAGACGTCAGTCTCATGCGAGGCGTGCGAGTGCTCTATTCGCACGCCACACTTTTGGCCAATCCTGGCGAAAGAATCGGTCTCGTGGGCGAAAACGGCTGTGGAAAATCAAGTCTGCTCGCTGCGATTTTAGGCGAAGTCCCCCTTGAAGCCGGTGAGATCAGCGCTCCGGCTCTTGAAAACATCGGTCACGTTGCTCAAGACATTGACACGGTTGACGAAGTCGCTATTGACTGGGTGCTCTCAGGCCACGCTCCCCTCATGGCCGCCAAAAAAGCCTTGGCTGAAGCCAGAGACGATATGAGTGTTGCCAGCGCGCACGCAACCTTGGCCGAACTCAACGAAGGCGCGATCACGGCACAGGCCAAGATCATTCTGCACGGTTTGGGTTTTACCGAAGAGATGACCACCCATCACGTCAAGGATTTCTCAGGCGGCTGGCGAAACCGTCTGGCTTTGGCGCGTGCGCTCATGTGTCCGGCTGAGCTTTTGCTTCTTGACGAACCGACTAACCACCTGGACTTAGATAGTGTCATTTGGCTTGAAGCGTGGTTAAAACGCCAGCATGCGACCACGGTTATCATCAGCCACGACCGCGAGTTCCTGGATCGCTCCGTTAACACCATCTGGAGCATTGAAGACAATACGATTCGCCGCTATGCGGGTAACTACAGCGCCTTTGAAGCTTTGCGTGTGGAAAGACTTCGCGCACAGGACGCTGCCGCCAAAGCCTATGAGCGCGAAAGCGCCCACCTTCAAAGTTTTATTGACCGATTCCGTTATAAAGCAACGAAAGCCCGCCAAGCGCAATCCCGCATCAAAATGCTTGAGCGCTTAAAGGCGGTCGAACCGGTGCGCGCCACCCGTGAATGGCGTTTTGAATTCTTAAAGCCTGAACGTTTGCCGGAACATTTGGTTGAAGCTCAATCCGTCGCCTTGGGATATGGAGAGAAGGAAATTTTGCATGACGTGAAATTTTCCATCCGTGCCGGTGAGCGAATCGGTGTATTGGGTGTCAATGGAGCCGGCAAATCCACCTTGATTAAAGGGATTTGCAAGGAACTTACCCCAATGGCGGGCGAATTCCGATTCGGTCAGGGGCTTCAAATCGGCTACTTTGCTCAGCATCAGCTTGAACAATTGCGAGGTGACGAAACCCCGCTGCAACATCTTCGCCGTAAAGCACCCGACGAACGAGAACAGGTTCTGCGCGACTTCCTTGGACGCTTTAAATTCAGCGGCGAGATGGTCAACGCACTGGTTAAACCGTTTTCGGGCGGAGAAAAAGCCCGTCTGGCCTTGGCCCTTTTGGCTTGGGATAAACCGAACCTGATCGTGCTTGACGAACCAACCAATCACTTGGATATGCAAACGCGCGAAGCGTTAACCATGGCGCTTTCCTCTTTCGAGGGGTCGGTACTGCTCGTATCCCACGACAGACACCTTTTAGCCGCCACAACTGAACGACTGATGCTCGTTCATGAGGGTAAAGTCAGTGAGTTTGACGGGGATCTTGATGATTACGCCAAGCTCGTTCTTGAAACACGCAAAGCTTCCCTATCAGCTGAAAAAGCCAAAAGTGAAACGACATCCTCCTCGCCCAACAAGCGGGAAGCCAGACAACAGGCCGCCCTTGAGCGTCAACGCATCGCGAACTTAAAGAAACCTTTGCAAAAAGAACTGGCACAAGTTGAAAAGAAGTTGGAGCCGCTTTCATCAGAACTTAAAGTTTTGGATGCAAAGCTTGCCGACAGTAACTTTTACACCCAAGGCGATCAGGATGAAGTGGCCGCCGCGCTCAAGCGCCGCGGAGAGTTAAGCGTTGAGGTCGAGGCACTTGAAGCTCGATGGCTCGAACTATCCGAAGCTATTGAAGCAGTGGTTTAACAAATTCCCTATTTATTTAATTTTGCATAAAAAAATGAAACATCAACGTACGATCAAGGCTCTTGCTCCCGTTCAATGTCCGGAGCATCCCTTCGCGCGCGTGCTCGTGCTTTTCATGAGTCTGGCTGTTTTTGCCTTACTGATTTGCGCACTCAATTTTGTTTTCCGCGAACTTTACATGGATGTCTTTATCACTCAAACTGCTTTGGATAAAGTAGTGGTTAAAGATGAATACATCGATATTTGGATGGTCGGACTTCGATATGACGCGAAGCTTGCTTACTATCTGATGCTGCCGGGTATTGTTGTCTCGCTTTTGGGTGCCTTGGGACCGGCCTTTTTCAGATTATGCTTAAAGATCATTGGTGTTTGGGTAACGTTGAGCGCTGCTTGGCTGATGGCAACCACCTGCGCCAATATCCATGTTTTAGGCGCAACCGGATTGCCGCTTAACGCCGCCCAGGTTGATCTCTTTTTCAACGCTCCGTTTGCCAACCTTGCGGCTTATTCAAGTTCCTACCCGATTTTCTTTGATACCGTCATGACGCTCTTTGTCACAGGTTTGTTTTTAGGCCTTTGGCATCGACTGACGACGATTTTCAGCACCTCGGGATTGTGGAGTCACGTGAACATGATTAATTGGCTCATTTGCCTGTGTTGCTTTTTCGGTTTGGTGTGGACTTCCGCTCAAACGAGCGTCACCTCCATGGATCCTCTCACAGCGGCTCAAGCCAAAATCAGCAAAATCCCGATGGTGAACTATATTGTGATGAATGCTCCGATGAGCATTCACTATTCAGATTCACACGCGATGTTAGGCGACACAGCCAAATAATCACCTTTTAACGGCGCCGTAAAAATCACGGCGCCTTTTTGTAACCAAGCTTTGATAATCCCTCGTCTAAAAAGCCTTTTCGCTAAAATGTCGAAAACAATAGACCTTGACCGAAAAATGAGCTTTTTCCCAAAAATACATCGTCCAGACTCTCCTCTAGGACGATTTTTATTGCTTTTATGTCAATGTTTTGTCTTGGTGGGCCTTGCCATTGTTTTTATGGCGGCTATCCGAGAACTTTACTTCTGGCTGATTGTCGTCAGAGAAGTCCCCGCAGAGATGATCCAAAGTGATGATGTTTGGAGAATGCGGTATTTGGGCTTGCGTTTTGATGCCCGAAGCGGGGCCATTTTGGCCATTATTCCCCTTCTGGCTTGCCTGTTTCTTTTCTACTTCAAGGCAACCTGGAGGCTTTTAATTAAGTTTTTGACGATCTGGAGCGTCTTTGCCTTCTTCGCTGTCGTTTTGCTCTCGGTCTGTAACTTCCACTACATCCAGACATTTCAAACCGCTATCGACATCTTCGTTTTCAACTTCCTGCACGAAGAGCCTCAGGCCGTCATGACCACGGTGTGGCAGGATTATCCGATCATCTCAAATTCATTGGGTGTCATCGCGGTAACCGTTTTCCTTTTTTGGTTATGGAAAAAAATCTTTGTTCGATTAAGTGCTTGCGCGCTTTGGGATACGCTCTCAACCATTAAAGCCGTTGCGCTTATCGTGGTCGGTGTCATTGCTTTTGTCTTTCTTGCCCGTGGGTCTCTTACTTCACGCTATCCTTTAAGACGCAATAATGCGCAGGTCTCGGTTGTCAAACAAATCAATGAGTTGGTTTTAAACGCTCCGATGGCGCTTTACTACGCGGCGCAGGACCGTAAACACTCTATGAAATTTGAACCGGCCTCACTCAAGCGCGGTGAAAAACTTATGCAGGCCGCTCAGATCGGTTCCCTGACTCAATCAACACCGGTTAACACTCAATTGGCCCAGATCAAGCCTCACGTTGCTTTCTTCATCATGGAAAGCATGGGTTTTAACATGATGAGTTATGACGAGCCAGGCAAAGTGGATTTGATGGGTGCCCTTCGTCCTCATTTTAAGTCTGACTACGTTTTTGAACGTTTTACGTCAGCCGATCTGCACACCATTCAATCGGTCGCTCAGCTCCTATTCTTAAGTCCGGTCTCTCAGGTGAGCACTTCCTCAATTCGAAATGTTCCCCTGCCCGGCACGCCTTTTGAGGTTTATAAAAAAGCGGGCTACCGAACTGTTTTTGTCACATCCGGTACAACAGCATGGGAAAACATGGACGAGTATCTGCCCCTGCAACATGTTGATGAAGTCTATGATCAAACCCACCTGATGGACGCCTTCGGTTTATCCTCAACAACCGAGTGGGGCGTAGCCGACCACTATGCTTTCAAGTTCGCTGAGGATTTGATAAAGAAATCCGATAAGCCCGTTTTCATGGTGGTGCTTTCCACCTCCAACCATCCGCCCTACCATGTTCCAGAAGGCTATACTCCCAAACCCATCACGGTGCCAGAAGTGATTAATCGTCATTACAACCACGACGATTACGCTCAATCGCTTCTGACCATTATGCAAACTTATCAGTCCAGCGCGGATGCGTTGGGACAGACCATTTCCAATCTCAAATCCATCAAAAATCGAGCGATGGTGATTGGAGCCACGGCCGACCATCGGATGCTCGGCATGAAGCCCATTGTGACCGATGGCCCCTTTAAGGACGTCGCCGTCCCCTTCTATGTGTGGGCATCAGACGATGTTAAAAAGGCCGTTGACATTCATTTTGATGAAAAACGTGTTGGGTCACACAAAGACATTTTCCCGACGCTATACGCCTTAAGTCTTTCAGATGCCACGTACCGCACCGTGGGCGGACGCAACCTCTTGGCTGCCGTTGACGATCCTCAAAGGGCATTTGGCTACAACATCTCTTTGTGGATGAATGAAAAGGGCGTCTATACGTTGAAAGGCCCCATCCTTTTTTACCCATGGGCCGATGATAAAACCGACTTTTTAACCGACTACACAAAGATGCGTGAGGCAACCGAAGCGGAGAAAAAGCGGATCGAAGCCTACCGTCCGCTTGATATGTGGCAGCTCAATGAGCGCGCCTGCGGAACAAAATAGAAATCAAACACAGGTTGATGCTTAGACAAAGGATCAACCTATTTCTTTTTTAGCGATGGTGCTAAATTAGCAACATCAACAATTTCCTCAAGGAATCATCATGTCCGATAGTCTTCATCCTGACGTTCCTGCCATTGACCAAAGCGTTTTCTCTGCCATGCAAAGCCTAAAAGAGCTTCCAAAGATTCAAAAAGCTTTGGATATTGCCCAAAAACAAACGGATCAGGCAATGGCAGAGCAAGTGGAGATTTGTGAAATTCCATCGCCGACCTTCCACGAAGAAAAAAGAGCCCAAGAGATCGCCCGCCGCATGAAAGCATACGGTTTGACCGATGTCACCATTGACGCCATCGGCAATGTGGTGGGAATTCGCAAAGGCAGCGGCAACGGCCCGGTTTTGGTTATTGACGCGCATATGGATACGGTCTTTCCGGAGGGCACAGATGTGACGGTTCGCCGCAAAGGTGATACGTACTACGCTCCGGGTATCGGAGACAACACCAGCGGCGTTCGCGCCTTGCTGCAGTTGATCCGCTGCTTTAACGAAGCCGATATTCAAACAGAAGGCGACATCATTTTTGTTGGCACCGTGGGTGAAGAAGGCAATGGAGACATTCGCGGGGCCAAGTTTATTTGCAATGGCGAACGGCACATTGACGGCTATATTGCCATCGATTCTTTTACGGCCGGTGTCGTCGTAATGGGCGGCGTGGGCTGTCATCGTTGGCGCGTCGGCATCAGTGGTCCCGGCGGTCACAGCTTCATGGACTTTGGAAAAATCCCGAGCGCCATCCATGCGATGTGCCATGCCGGCCATCTGATTGATCAATTAACGCCTCCAAGCGAACCCTACACGACTTTCAATATCGGAACAATTAAGGGGGGCACATCGGTTAATACCATCGCTCCGAGCTGTGAAGTCGATGTTGATATCAGAAGCATTTCCAACGAAGAGCTCTTAAAACTTGAAGCTCAAATCTTTCAAGCTTTTGAAGATGGAGTGGCAGAAGAAAACAAGCGCTGGGGCATTACCGATCCCGAAAGAATGCTCAAGCTCACTAAAACACAAATCGGTGATCGGCCGGCCGGAGCCCGTCCCGATGATTGCCCCGTTATACAAACGGCTCTTTGTGCACAAAAACTTTTGGGGATTGAATTGACGCAATTTTGCCCGTCAGCTACCGATGCCAACGCCCCCATCAGCAAGAATATTCCTTCGGCCTGTTTGGGGTCGGGCGGATTATCCGAAAAATTCCACTCGTTGGATGAATACTTTGTGGCTCAAGACATCCATCAAGGGCCGCAGTTAGTCTTATTGGCCGCTTGCACTTTGGTAGGTGCGGAAGGTCAAAAACCACTATTACCAATCGTTAAGTAGGCAAAAGCGGGGACTCTTCCCCGCTTTCAGCTTATATTGCCGATTTTTTTTATTGCTTGGAAGCTTCTGCTTTAAGATCGGGCTCTGCCTGAGCAGGAGCTTGAGCCGGCTCTTCTTTTTCTTCGACCCATTCCGGAAACCAAGCGTCCGGATCATCCACTTCTTTACCCCAGCCCATAATAATCGCGGCGGCCACCACAATGACAAAAAGAATGTTTAAGAATAAACGGATACCCTTTTTTACCTTGGTCATATCGGCCATGATTTATTCCTCATCCTCAAGATTGTCAACGGGAGGGGTTTCATCAGGGGCAAGGCCAGCAAAATAGTGCGCCCAACCGCTCATAAATGCATAGTATTCTTTGCGTGAAATGCTTTCACGGCCTTCTTGCGGTGCACGCGCATGCTCCAAGAAAGCGCGTAAAAAACGCTGAAGGGCAAATTCAATCACATCCCCTTCAACCTCGACTTCATGACGCGATAAATGTTCACGAAGGGGATCGCCCGCCCAATGCACTTTGCGGTTAACACGCTTATCACGCACTTTGCCTTGGAAAATACCTAAGAGGTCAGAGTAAACATCTTGGGCTTGATCATGAATATCAGCCGCTTCTGGATGGTAGGGTTCATTGGCTTTAATCCATTCGCTTGTCGATACCGTAATGGCGAGCTCTTCAAGAAGCTCCATCACAATATCAGGATTACTCACATCAATGAGCGGCAACTCCTTTGCCGGTTTTGTCAGCTGACCGAATAAAGCCATTTTTAAGACGTCCTCAATTAATTATTTTCGTGCACGACACCTTCGGGCAAAGGCAAAACATTAATGCCTTCATCCAGAAGTTCCTCGGCATCTTCGAGCGTACAGCGACCGTGAATCGTACGTATTGGGGCTTTGCCCTGATGAACAGCCCGAGCTTCCTGCGCAAAGCGCTCACCCACATTTTCACTCCCCTTTAAGAGCTTACGGGCGGCGGTGTACATTTTGCTGCGAATTTCAGCCTCAAGCTCTTTTTCGGATATTTGGGTCTTCGCTTTATCTCTTGAAGCTAAAACATAGGAAGCTGTCGGAACGCGCTTGACGTTCGTCGTATCACAATAGGGGCAAGCCACAAGATGAGCCTTGATTTGTTCGTCCAAACTCTCGACCGAATCAAACCAACCCTCAAATTGATGACCGAATTCACAAACGCAATTAAAAACTTTCACAGCTATTGAGTGCACGGTTTAAACCGCACTATTTTAACGATTTCAAAGAAAGTCGGCGCCGTCTTAATTCAAAGAGACAGACAGCGGCGGCCGCGCCCACATTCAGCGACTCACAATCGTGTTCAATCGGAATATAAAGGCGCTGATCGGCGCAGGTAAGGGCTTCTTCGCTTAACCCCGGTCCCTCGGCACCCATCATCCAGACGACATTTGCCTTTTCCCAATCGGCTGTCGCATAGAGATCAGAGCCGCCTCGAGCATCAGCTGCTAAACGCTTAGCGTCAAACGCACCAGCAAGCTCCCGCGGCTCAACATTTTCATAGATAGCCGCTGCAAAATGAGCGCCCATGCCGGCGCGAAGCGCCTTGGGTGACCATAAGGCTGCCGTTTCACGATTGGCCGCAATGGTTTTAACTCCTGCTGCGACGGCACTGCGAATAAGCGTACCGACGTTTCCCGGATCCTGCACGCCGTCCAAATAGAGCACATCCGTTTTTTGTGAAACGGGAAGCTCACGCTCAACAATAGCCACTTCAGCCATGATTCCCGCTCCGTGCTCCACGGGCGAAATCATGTCATAGAGACGATTATCAAGTACATAACAGGGAACGCCTTCTCTGGCATAGTTTTCAACAACATTACCCACTTCGTCACTGATGCCGCCGCTTCTTAGCAACAGAGCTGCGGGCGTAATCCCTCTTTCTGCCATCGTTAGAAGAAGGTGAGCGCCTTCAGCAAGTGTTGCTTTTTCCCTTTTTATGAAACGAGCGTTTTCGGCTAATTTTCGCCAACGCTTAAATTTCGGATTGGAGTCACTTTGTATCAGTCGATAGTCCATCAATGACCTCTCTGACAGGAGCAAAAGTTTTTCGGTGAATGGGCGTGGGCCCATAAGCCTTTAACGCTTTAATGTGTTCGGCCGTGCCATAACCCACATGATGCTCAAAGCCGTATTGCGGATAAAGCTCAGCCATTTTGCACATGTAGGCATCACGGGTTGTTTTGGCAATAATGGAAGCCGCAGAAATCCACTCCACTTTATCATCGCCTTTGACTACCGCTTCAGACAGCCACTTCCATTTAGGCAACTTGTTTCCATCCACCTGAACAAAATCCGGTTCAACAGGAAGCTTTTCCACGGCCGCCTTCATCGCTTCAAGGGTTGCCTGCAGGATATTGATTTTATCAATCACCTCAGGCCCCATCGCCGCCACGGACCAAGCCAGAGCCTTTTCTTTGATCTCTTGGGCGAGTTCATCACGCTTTTTCGCAGAAAGCTTTTTACTATCCCGCAATCCCTTAATCGGACGATTAGGATCTAAAATCACGGCTGCCGCGACAACGGGGCCTGCCAAACAGCCTCGCCCCACTTCATCGACACCCGCAATCCTTGAGAATTGCTCCGGGGCAAATAAATCAAGATCGGATTCAGACATGGTTTAAGAACCGCAAACCGATGCAATGGCATCGCAAGCTAATTTCGGCGTATCACGCAATAAAGACACATGCATAGCCGTAAAGCGATCCATCAGCCGACTGTCATCGCGTCTTTCATACTCATGCCACAGTGCATAAGCCAGTGTCTCAGCGCGGCAATAGTATTGAAGAATTTCAGGAACCAATCGTTCACCAGCCAAAATATTGGGCAGGCTCACAAAATCAATGATGCCTTTCTTTTGCATCAAAATACCTGTGATACCGGGCATTGCATAACCCACCACCATCGGTCGTTTAAAGAGTGCCGCTTCTAAAGTGGCCGTACCTGAAGCCACCAAAATCGCATCGCTTGCCTGCATCACCGTATGGCTGTCAGAGCGGATAATCCGAGTGGCGGCTTTAGCTTTAGGGAAATTATTCAGAACGGCTTTAATCTGCTCTTCACGAGCTACATCAGCGGCCGGCACCAAGAAAATGGATCGTTTGTCAAATTGAAGAACTTTTTCACAGGCACCGAAAAAATGAGGTCCACACCAAGCCACTTCTGCTTGCCGCGAGCCGGGTAAAACAGCAAATACCGGCCCCAAGGCGTCCACACCCAGTTTTTCTCTGGCAGCATCTTTGTCGGGGTGCATCGGAATTTCCCGAGCCAAGGGATGACCGATATAGGTCGATTCAATCCCCGCTTCATCCATCAGCTTCTTCTCAAAGGGAAAGATGAGCAGCATATGATCAACTGCCCGCTTAATCTGATGGATTCTTTCAGGACGCCAAGCCCAAATGGAAGGACAAACAAAATGAATGGTTTTGAGTCCTTCGGCCCTTAAATACTCTTCAATAGACAAGTTAAAGTCGGGCGCGTCCACGCCAATAAAGGCGCGTGGAGAAAGTTGAGCGACGCGGCGCTTCATCTCGCGCCTGAGCTTTAAAAGGGAGGGAAGCTTTTTGAGAACCTCGACGTAGCCTCTCACCGAAAGGACGCTGCTGTGATGCCAAGGCTCAAGACCGGCGGCAATCATCCGATCGCCCCCGATTCCCAGCATGTGCTCACCCGGGTAAAGAGAAGCCACCTGAGGCAGCACCAATGAGGCGATGAAGTCGCCGGAGGTTTCTCCGGCGAGCCAAACAATGTCTTTAGCCATCAGTGCATTAAGCCTTCGGGCGAATAATGCCGCGTTCACTCGTGGCGATGAAGTCACGCATGAGCTGAAGTTCACGGGCGACTTGCGGATTATTGGTAATCAACACGTCGAGCACTTTAATGGCTTCAGGAATGCGAAGACCGTCACGGTAAATGGTCTTATAGGCAGCCTTAAACGCATTAAGCGCTTTCAGGTCGTAACCCGCACGGCGCAGACCCACAACATTCAAACCATGGGGCTCGGCAGGATTACCGTTACAGATCACAAAAGGCGGAACGTCCATCACCAAGATGGAACCGCCGCCCACCATGGCTCCTTCGCCGATACGGCAGAATTGGTGCACACCGGCTTGACCACCGATAATGGCACGGCTTGCCACAATGGAGTGACCGGCTAAACCGACGTTATTGGCCAAAATCGTATCGTCACCCACGATACAGTCGTGGGCAACGTGGACATTAGCCATAAAGAGATTGCGGTTGCCGACCACGGTAATGCCGTGATCCTGAACGGTCCCTGTGGCGATCGTCACGTGTTCACGAATCACGTTGTCATCGCCAATCACCAAACGCGTATCTTCGCCTTTGTACTTTTTATCCTGGGGCTCGCAGCCGATACTGGCATTGGGGAAAATGCGGTTGCGTTCCCCGATTTCTGTATTTCCCGTGATATTGACATGGGAAATCAGTACCGTGCCCGCACCGATCTTCACCTTCGGTCCGACAACGCAAAACGGTCCGACAACAACGTCATCGGCCAATTGAGCGGCAGGATCGACTAAAGAGAAATGATGAATTTTTGCCATGATGGCTCGCCTCTATTCAGTTAATCGTTACCGGTCAGAGTAATGCTTGAGACCGGCGTTTGACGTCATGCGTCAAAGAAACATTAATCCATCTTGCGGCGGGCGCACATCATCGTGGCCACACATGCAACTTGGTCATCAACCATGGCCGTCGCTTCAAACTTACCGATACCGGCTCGGTCCTTCAAGAAGTGACAATGAATCTTCAATTGATCGCCGGGCTGCACGACTTTCTTAAAGCGGGCATTATCAATGCCGGCAAAGAAGTAAAGCGAGCCGTCATTGCGCTGCTCTTCAGTCAAACGGGCCAAGGCCAACACGGCGCAGGCTTGAGCCATGGATTCAATAATCAAAACACCGGGCATGACCGGACATTCCGGGAAATGGCCTTGGAATTGCGGTTCATTGGCCGTGATGTTTTTGATGACAACAGCCGTCGTCAAGTCGTCCGACACACTTTCCACACGGTCAATCAACAAAAACGGATAACGGTGCGGAAGATATTTCATAATATCTTGAATGTTGTATTTCATTTTCTTATTTTTCCTTTTGATTGTCTTCTAATTTTGCCAAAGCCGCTTCAAGCGCTCTTAAGCGCTTACGCATCTCAGGCAAATGTTTAATCATTACAGCTGAGCGTTCAAACTCACGATTGGGCATCGCAGGGAAAAAGCCCATCATAAGTTTCGTGTCATCCGGATAAGAAATCACGGTCGTTGCCGGCCCGATGGTCGCTCCGCTCGGAATCTTGATATGGCCGTTGATATTAGCTGCGCCACCGACAGTAACATGGTCACCCAACGTAGTGGATCCTGCCATGCTGGCAGCGCCTGCCATCACACAGTGTTCGCCCAAGCGGCAGTTGTGCGCGATCTGAATTAAGTTATCAACTTTGCTGCCTTTGCCGATCACCGTGTCATCGAGCGCACCACGATCGACAGCGGTATTGGCACCGATTTCCACGTCATCTTCAATTCGAACACTGCCGATTTGAGGAATCTTCACCCACTCGCCTTCAAAGGGAGCAAAACCAAAACCGTCGCCACCGATCACGCAACCCGACTGCAGCACACAACGCGCCCCGATCGTGCAGTGATGATCAACGGTGACATTGGGATGCAGGCGCGTATCGTCCCCGATGACAGAGCCGACTCCTACCACACTGTTGGCGCCAATCCAAGCGCGCGCTCCAACCACTGCGTGATCTTCGATAACAGCACCGGCATCCACACGGGCTGTCGGATCAACCTTAGCCGTCACGGCAACGGAGGCATGAGGATGAATGCCACTTGCAAATTGATTTTGAAGTTTTTCGACGACTTGCAAGGCAAAAGCAAACCAGGCATAAGGATTGGGGGTGATGACCATCGCGCGCGGCGTTTCATCACCGTAAATAGCTTCCTTATCTTCTTTGCGAAGCACAATGACGCCAGCCTGGCAGTCTTTGACTTCATGAATAAATTTCGGATTAGCCAAAAATGCCACTTCGTCGGGTTTGGCGTGGCTTAATGCGCCGATACTTCTGACAGCCACCCCTTCAAAAGGGCCGACCAATTCTTGAGCAAGGCGTCCAGCGCATTGCTGGCGCACCGCTTCCACGAGAACAGCAATCGGATAAGCAGTTCTTTGTGTCATAACTTATTTCCCCAAAGCTTTAATGACCTGATCGGTGATATCCACGTTCGGACCGACATAAACAGCCTCTTGAACGATCAAGTCATATTTTCCCTTGCGGGCGATGTCGCGGATAATTTCATTGCTTCGCATCAAAATTGACTGCAATTCTTCATTTCTGCGACGGTTTAAGTCTTCACGCAATTCACGTTCACGACGTTGCAGCGACCGTTCACGATCAGCCAACTTACGCTCTTCGGCCATCCGTTCGGTATTGCTCATCTTCGAGGCGCGTTTTTGGTATTTTTCAACGTCAGCCTTAAGCGCTTTGGCTGAGATGGACAAAGACTTTTCTCGGGAAGCAAACTCCTTTTCAAGTTTCACTTGAGCCGAGTGCGCCGCGGCACTTTCTCGAAGAATACGATCCGGATTCACTACCCCGATTTTTGTATCAGCTAGTGCCGATTGGGCCATCATCGCCAATGAAAGAATCGAGGCAAGAGCCAATTTTTTCAGCATATTTTCATGTACTCCATGTACGCTCAAGGGAAAGGCGGTCTTTAAACCCCTTTCCCCAGTATTTTGCGAACCCTTCCGTAAAGGTGATCAGGCTATGTTAGAAGCCCGTACCGATTTGGAATTGGAAGCGTTCGACTTCGTCGCCATCCTTGTCGTTGAGCGGCGCCGCGATACTGAACTTCAACGGGCCTAACGGCGAAATCCAGGCTACACCGACACCGACTGAGTAACGCAGATCAGACAAGGAAATCTTCATCTTTTCATCTACGACACCGCCTTGTCGATACGAGTCGCCCCAAACCCAACCTCCATCAAGGAAGGTAAACCAGCGAAGCGTACGGTCGGCACCCGGCAAAGGCATCAACATTTCAAAAGAGAAATTAAGTGATGCATTACCACCGGCACTATCTCCCTCGCCACCGCTGGAATTATCTTTTGGACCTAAGCTAGAGTTTTCGTAACCGCGGACACTACCGATACCGCCTGCGTAGAAGTTCTTAAAGAACGGATATTCTTTACCGCCCCAGCTATCACCGTAACCGATTTCGCCGTTAAACGCCAAGGTCAAATCACGGGTTACCGGCCAGTAATGTTGCAACTGGTAGCTGGCACGGTAGTAACGAAGATCCATCACAGGAAGCGTAACTTCACCGGAAATTCTTTGATACGTACCACGAGTTGGTGCCAAAGCGTTATCGCGGCTATCACGTGACCAACCAACTGTAGCGGCAACAGCATGGGGAGATTTCCCAAATTCTCTTGTATAGTTTCTGTACCTTTCCGGTGCTCCATCCCCAGCATCAACAATAGTATTTTCCCACTTGGCGCCCAAGAACACGCGGTCGTATTCGGTAAACGGAATACCCCAGCTCACAGCCGCACCGCGGGTTTCGTATTCAAGGTCATCGGCCAAATCGAGCTCATCCATATCGACTCGACGATCGTACAAGTCAATTGAGCGCGAGATGCCTTCCGGTGTCACGTACGGTTCAGTCAAAGAAACAGCATAAGTACGGGAGCTATCTGACGTATTGACTTCTGCGCTTAACGCCTTACCGGTACCGAAAATGTTGTTTTGAGCAAAACCGGCCGACAAAATCACACCGTCACTTGTGGAGAAACCGGCACCCAAGCTAATGGAGCCTGTCGGACGTTCTTTCACGACCACTTCCAAATCAACCTGGTCACGTGTACCCGGAACCGGTTTCGGATCGACGGTCACCGAATCAAAGAAACCTAAACGGTCAATACGGTCACGGGAAAGTTTCACCTTGTCGCTGTCAAACCAGGCCGCTTCATACTGACGCACTTCACGACGAATCACTTCGTCTTGCGTCTTGCTGTTGCCGGAAATATTGACGTGACGGACATAAGCTCGACGACCCGGGTCAATCGTGTAGACAATCTTTGCTTCATTGTCACCGGTAACGACAGGATTCGGACGAGCCGAAGCAAACGCGTAGCCGATGCTCGAGAGCTTATCGGTAATGGCCGTAGAGGTACGGTTAATGACTTCAGCGTTGTAAATAGAGCCTGTTTCCACTTCAATTAATTGTTGAAGTTCGTCATGCAGACCCAACATATCACCGGTCAACTCAACACCCGAGACGTGATACTGTTCGCCTTCGGTGACGTTGATCGTGATAAAGATATCTTGTTTATTCGGAGCGATGGAAACCTGGACACTGTCAACTTTAAAGTCCAGATAACCGTTATTAAGATAATACGAGCGAATCGATTCAATATCGGCTGCAAGCTTTTCACGCGAATAGAGGTTGCTCTTTGTGTACCAGCTCATCCAACCCGAGGGCGTGAGCTGCATCTGTTCCTGCAACTCTTCGTCATCCATCACACGGTTGCCGACAAAACGGATAGATTCAATGCTGGCCGCTTCGCCTTCATCAACCACAATAGAGAGTCTCACGCGGTTGCGATCCAAAGGCGTCACCGTTGTCTTAACGTCCACCCCATAGTAACCGCGGGCCAAATATTGACGGCGCATTTCTTGGTCAGCGCGATCCAAAGTCGCATGGTCAAAAATTCGACCTTCGGCTAAGCCGACATCTCGCAAGCTCTGTTCAATGGCAGAATGGTCAAACGCGCGGATACCCTGCGTGCTGATGGATGCGACTGCCGGACGTTCCTGAACTTGAACAACCAACACATTGCCGTCGCGCTGCAAGCGCACATCACGGAAAAGGCCCGATCCATACAACGCATGAATGGCCGTATTGCCTTTAGCGTCTGTGAATTCATCGCCTACTTGAAACGGCAAGTGCGAGAGCACCGTACCGGGCTCCGTACGGGCGATACCTTCAATGCGGATATCTTTAATGACAAAATCAGAGGCTGCCGCAAAAGCGACACCTGCAATCGACATGAGCGCCGTCGCCACCGAGGCGCGCAATAGGGAAGATTTCAAATGCATTTTTTATAACGATTTGCTCGGATGGCCTATTGTATCAGCCTTATAAAGTCATTGGAAAGGGCTAAAGCCCCCAATGCCAAAACAATTAACAGTCCCACTTTCTGGCCAGCTTGCATCGCCCACTCGGGCAATGGCCTGCCTCTCAGAATTTCTACCAAATAATACAGGAGGTGTCCCCCGTCTAACAACGGTATCGGCAGTAAATTCAAAAGGCCCAAACTGACCGAAATCATAGCCAAAAAGGATAAATAAACGCGCCAGCCCATCTGGGCGGTTTTACCCGCATAATCGGCGATGGTCACGGGACCGGTGAGGTTTTTCGTGCTGGCCTCTCCTGTGATCATTTGTACCACAGCCTTATACGTTGTCTTTGTAATTGAAATGGTACGGTCAACGCCAGCCATTAACCCATCAACAGGGCCTTTGGAGAGCCAAATCAAATTGGGCTTAATTCCAACGTTCACGCCAATAACCGGGCGCTCAACGAGATTACCCTTGCCATCGTCAACGGCGCGAACTTCCGGTCGAACGATCACTTCACGAGCTTGTCCCTCTTCATTTTGAACCACCAAACGAATAGAGGTTTCGCCTTGATCCTTGATGTAATTGACAAGCTCCTGCACAGACAAACCGTAACGGCCGTCAGCGCTCAAGACAACGTCGCCATCCTTAATTCCGGCCAGAGCCGCCGGAGAACCTTTTTGAATATTAAAAAGGACCGGATAACCGTACCAAAGATTAATGCCTAGCTGAGCAAAGGGACTGGTACTGTCTTCATCAATTTTGATATCTCTTAAATCAAAATCAACCGTAAAACGGGTACCTCCCCGATCCAAAACCAAGGGGACATTGGATTCACCGATATGCTCCAAAATCGCCCAGTTGAAATCTTCCAAGCCTTCGATTTTCTTGTCACCGAAACTGACCACTTGGTCAAGACGCTGAATTTGAAGTTGCGCGGCTTGTGATTGAGCAACCGGCGTATCCATGACCGGACGAATTTCCGGCTGACCGCTCCAAGCCATAATGGCATAAAAAATAATGGCCAAAAGAATATTGGCTATGGGACCGGCCGCAACGATGGCAAAACGCTTATAAACGGATTGACGATTAAAAGCTCGGTGAGCTTCCGCAGGATCTACCACCATCCCCTCTTGGCGCTCGTCCAACATCGAAACGTAGCCACCCAAGGGTAACGCAGAAATGCACCACTCGGTTTTGTCTCTGCCCAAACGTTTACTGAAAAGCTTGGGACCGAAACCAAAACTAAAAGTAAGAACTTTTACACCGCACAGTCTCGCAACAAGATAGTGGCCGAGTTCGTGAAATGTAATCAAAATGCCGAGCGCAACGGCAAAGGCTAAAAGGGCCGTCACCATTGAGCGATCACCTCACGGGTTTTGATTCTGGCTTCACGGTCTGCTGCCAAAACCTCTTCTAAAGACTTCGGAGCCGCAAGAACCAGGCTGTCCATCATTTGACGGCAGGCTCGAGCGATATCAAGAAAACGAATTCTGCGATCCAGGAATGCCTCAACGGCAATTTCATTAGCAGCATTTAAAACGATGCTCGCCGCCCCGCCCATGCGCAAAGCCTCATAGGCGTATCCCAATTGCGGAAAGCGTTGAATATCGGGTGCCTCAAAAGTCACGCTGCCCAAAGCTGCAAAATCGACTCGCTTGGCAAAACCATCGAGACGCTTCGGCCATCCTAACGAATAAGCGATGGGTGTGCGCATATCAGGAGCCCCCATTTGAGCAAGGATGCAGCCGTCAGCGTATTGAACCATTGAATGAATCAAACTTTGCGGATGAATCACCACATCGATGCGATCGGGCGGAAAGCCAAAGAGCCAGGACGCCTCAATCACTTCGAGCCCCTTATTCATTAACGTGGCGCTATCAACACTAATCTTGCGTCCCATGTTCCATGTCGGGTGGGCAACTGCATCTTCGGGTGTCACCTCGGTTAAGTCCATGCGCTTTCTAAAAGGACCACCGGAAGCCGTCAGAATAAGCCGTGCGTTTTTTCTGTCTTCTTCACTAGCGCAAGCCAAGCACTGAAAAATCGCATTGTGTTCACTGTCAACAGGAAGCAGTTCAGCACCATGCTCTCGGATACTATTCATCAAAAGGGCTCCGCCGCACACAACGCTTTCTTTATTGGCTAACAGTAAACGTTTACCGGCTCGCGCAGCCGAAAAAGTCGGCGCCAACCCCGCCGCCCCGACAATGGCTAAAACCGCAACATCGACTTCAGGCAAAGCAGCCAATCGCACCAAATCCGATTCCCCCGCCCATACTTCAATGTCAGTCAGTCCTCGAGTTTTGAGCGCAGAGGCTAACTTTCCTTTTTTAGACTCATCGGCCACAAGAGCGATTCGGGGGTGATGTGATTCACAAAGACGGACCAATTCCTCTACTCGGCTATTGGCTGTTAAAGCGAAAACTCGATAACGATCTTTATAGTGCGACAAGACATCAAGGGTCGATCCCCCGATCGACCCCGTTGCACCGAAAATGGCAATATTCTGCATAACGGTTATTTAATCCAATCTACTCAATTAGCCGATTGTTCCCGAGAGAATCAATACGGTCAAAAGAAAACCGGCCGGAAGTGTCGGCATCATGGCATCAAGACGGTCATAAAAGCCGCCGTGACCCGGTAATAAATTACTGGAATCTTTGATGCCTGCCTGACGCTTCAAAGCACTTTCAAACAAATCCCCCACAATCGAAAGGGAGACCAAAATGAAAGCGGCAACAATCCAGGCCACAACCCCCATGGACTCAACGATCACACCAGGAATAGTATTCATCCAAGAGAAGAACCAGGCAAGGATAAGCCCTAAAATCATCACGCTCAACATGCCTCCCGCAACTCCTTCCCAACTCTTTTTGGGGCTGATAGCCGGAGACATGCGGTGTTTACCGAAAGCCATGCCGGTGAAGTAGGCCATGATGTCAGCCACCCAAACAATGGCCAAAAGTGAAATCACCATGGTGATGCCAAAAGAGGCGTACATGGCCACAAAAGCCAACCAAGCCGCTGGAGGAAAGAATACGCCAGTTACACCGACCACCACTTTATTGACGGGCAAACCGGTATTTCTAGCAAAGAAAACGCGGATGGAGATACCGACCCAAAGCAACGTGATGACGGCAAGGTACATCACAAAAATGCCCGAAAGGTTGGCATAGAGCATTTGGTACTCACGGGCAGCCTGATCGATCATCTGCAAATCGAGATAAGCCAGATAAGTGAGCCCTGAAATAGATCCGCCGACAAGAATAGCGATGACTGCGGAGACGGCTGAACTTAAACCTGCCAGTTTCAGCCACTCCCACTGAGCGAGGATAAATGCGACGGCCATCACTCCGGCAAATTCAACAGGTCCTAACCAGTATGAGCCGATCAAAATCAGCAGTAAAACAATAGCCGTAATCACACGTTGCTTCAGCATCGTCACTCTCCGTGGCCGAGGGCTTTAATTTGTTCTCCGGTCATGCCAAACCGACGTTCACGGCCGGCATACCAATCAAGGGCCTCTTTGAGATCATTTTCATCAAAGTCAGGCCATAAACGAGGCGAGGCGTAGAGCTCGGCATAAGCCGCCTGCCACAAAATAAAATTACTAATGCGCTGCTCGCCCCCTGTGCGGATCATCAAATCCACGGGCGGCGCCCAATCGAAAGCTAAATTAGCATCCACCAATGCCTCGGTCACCCGTTCAGGTTCTTGGGCAATGGAAGGATCCTTGCGCAAAATATTTCGGAAAGCTTCTACGATATCCCATCGGCCGCCATAGTTGGCGCAAATGGTCAGTGTCATGGTCTCACCATGAGCGGTCATGGCTTCACTTTCTTTAATGCTTTCTTGAATGTCTTTGGAAAATGCAGAAAGGTCCCCTGCGACACGAAGCTTAACGCCGTTTTCCCGCATTGCCTGAGCTTCTTTTTTGAGAGCTGTGGCAAACAGTCCCATTAAAGCATTGACTTCGTCGGCAGGACGTTTCCAATTTTCGCTGCTGAAAGCAAAAAGGGACAGATACCGCACGCCGCTTTGGGCGGCAGCTTCGATAACGCGGCGTACACTTCGCACACCACGCCGGTGACCTTCTGCACGGGGCAGAAAACGGCGCTGAGCCCAGCGGCCGTTTCCATCCATAATAATGGCGACGTGGCAAGGTGCCCCGCCGCCTTTTTGATTAGTTTGACTCATCGGGGCGGTTGCTGATTAAACCGTCATCACTTCTTTTTCTTTTTCGGCCACGCACTTATCGATGGCAACCACAAAGTTATCCGTCAACTTTTGGATTTCTTTTTCGGCGCGGGATTCATCATCCTCAGAAATTTCCTTAGCCTTCGTCAACTTCTTGATCTGTTCGTTTGCGTCACGACGCAAGTTGCGCACAGCCACCTTGGCTTCTTCACCCAAATGACGAACGACCTTCGTCAATTCGCGACGACGTTCTTCAGTAAGCGGAGGAAGCGGTACACGGATCAGCATACCCGAAGTAGCCGGATTCAAACCCAAATCAGACGAACGGATAGCCTTTTCAATCGGAGCCACCATCGTCTTTTCCCAGGGCTGAACCGTCAGCGTGCGAGCATCAGCAACGCCTACTTGAGCAACTTGATTAATCGGGGTCATCGCACCGTAATAGTCGACCATCACGTGATCGAGCAAACCGGTGGATGCACGACCCGTACGGATCTTGATGAAATCTTCACGCAAGGTTTCCACCGTACGATTCATCTTATATTCGGTTTGTTTTTGAATTTCACTGATTGACATAAAAATCACTCCGTTGACGATTAGCGTCTCTGGTTAAGGGTTGTAGACCAAGGTGCCTTCATCTTCACCGCGGCAAACTCGGGCAATGGAGCCCTTCTTGCGGATATTAAAGACCTTGATCGGCAAATTCTGTTCGCGACACAAAGCAAAAGCTGTGGCGTCCATCACTTTAAGATCTTGCTTGATCACTTCATCGAATGTGATGGTCTTATAGAACGTGGCATCGGGCACTTTCTTCGGATCCGCTGAATAAATACCGTCCACCATTGTCGCTTTAAGCACAATGTCAGCACCGATTTCAGCGCCACGCAAAGCGGCCGTTGTATCGGTGGTGAAGTAAGGATTGCCGGTACCGGCCGCAAAAATCACAATACGGCCCTTTTCTAAATGACGCAACGCTTTGCCACGAATATAGGATTCTGCGATTCGCTCGATATTCAAAGCGCTTTGTACTCGAGCTTCAACGCCATTTTTACGCAATGCATCCTGAAGAGCCAACGCGTTCATCAACGTGGCGAGCATCCCCATGTGGTCGCCTTGCGTGCGCTCCATACCGGTTGAACCTAAAGCCACGCCGCGGAAAATGTTACCGCCACCCACGACGATGCCGATCTGCACTCCCATGTCGTAAGCTTCTTTAATATCTTCAACCGTTGATTGAATCGTCTCACGATTGATACCGAAGGCATCCGGTCCCATTAAAGATTCACCGGAGAGCTTCAAAAGCACTCGCTTGTACTTCACAGGCGTTTGTTCCGTCATTTATAGAACTCCTGAAAATGATTGCTCAGTCATAAGCGCACAACAAAGTGCGCTTGCGACTTCATGGCCGCAGGCGCATCGTTACCTACGCGTTAGTGCCATTTTAATGAAAAGCCTTACGCTTAGCATGAATAAACGAAAGAAAAAGGCACTCTTTTCAAAAAATAGCAAAAAAAAGACTCCCGACTGATTTACCCCAATCAAGGGAAGCGGGAGTCTTTTATTTTTGTTCAAAAGTATCCTAAATAGTTAGGCCTTTTGAGCAGCGGCCATTTGTTCGGCCACTTCAGCAGCAAAGTCAGTTTGCTTCTTTTCAATGCCTTCGCCGACAACGAAGAGCACGAAGGAGGCGATGGAAGCACCGTTTTGCTTGAGTAATTCGGCAACGCTCATCTTGTCGTTCTTAACGAACGGTTGGGACAAGAGCGTGACTTCCTTCAAATACTTTTGAACCGTACCTTCGGCGATGCGTTCGAGCATGGCTTCAGGCTTACCGGCTTCGCGAGCCTTTTCAACAGCCACCCGACGTTCAGTGGCCAAGAGTTCCGGATCAACACCGTTGGCGTCCAAGGCCTTCGGCTTCAAAGCGGCGATGTGCATGGCGATGTCGTGGCCAACTTCGTCATTGCCGCCGATCATGTCAACGAGCACACCGATCTTGGAGCCGCCGTGCACGTATTGATGAAGCTTACCTTGAGCTTCAACGCGCTTGAAGCGACGGAAGGTCATGTTTTCACCGATCTTACCGACCAAGCCCGTGCGGATGGCTTCCAACGTTTGACCGTTGACTTCCAAAGCGCCCAAAGCAGCGATGTCGGCCGGGTTCTTTTCGGCAACCAAGCGAGCGGCATCAGCAGCCATTTGTTGGAATTCAGGATTCTTGGCAACGAAGTCCGTTTCGGAGTTCACTTCGAAAATAGAACCAAGCTTGCCGTCTTCAGCAATGTAGATGCTCACGACACCTTCAGCAGCGATACGGGCGGCAGCCTTGCTAGCCTTGTTGCCAAGCTTGACGCGAAGAATTTCTTCGGCGCGAGCCATGTCACCATCGGCTTCGGTCAAGGCCTTCTTGCATTCCATCATCGGAGCGTCGGTCTTGACGCGCAATTCTTTAACCATAGCGGCAGTAATAACGGCCATGTATTTCTCCAGTAGAGTTTGGTTTGTGAATTTCAAAAAGGGGCGAGGCATTGACTCAACTCCTCGCCCCGAAAAAGAAAACGCTATTGAAGTTTATTAGGCTTCTTCAGCAACTTCAACGAATTCTTCTTCACCGGCGACTTCCTTCAAGCCTTCTTCGCTATCTTGACGGCCGGACAAAATGGCGTCAGCCATTCCGGAGGCGTAGATGGAAACGGCCTTGGCCGAGTCATCGTTGCCAGGGATAACATAGTCGATGCCGAGCGGGCTGCAGTTCGTATCCACAACACCGATCACGGGGATGCCCAACTTGTTGGCTTCTTGAACGGCAATCTTGTGATAGCCGACGTCAACAATGAACAAAGCATCGGGCAAGCTTGCCATATCCTTGATACCACCGATGGAGCGGTTCAACTTTTCAACTTCACGGGTGAAGTCGAGAGCTTCCTTCTTGGTCATCTTTTCCAAGCCGCCGTTGGCGATGGTTTCTTCCATGTCCTTCAAACGCTTGATCGTGAGCTTCACGGTCTTGAAGTTGGTGAGCGTGCCGCCCAGCCAGCGTTGATCAACATAGCAGCAACCGGCGCGTTGAGCTTCGGCAACGATCGTGTCACGACCGCCGCGCTTGGTGTCAACGAACAGGACCTTACCGCCCTTGGCAGAGAGTTCGCGAGCGAACTTAAGGGCTTCTTCAAACTTCACAACCGTCTTTTCGAGGTTGATGATGTGAATCTTGTTGCGGGCGCCGAAAATGTATTGACCCATCTTCGGATTCCAGAAGCGAGTTTGGTGACCGAAGTGGCAACCGGCTTCGAGCATTTCGCGCATGCTAACCATGATAATTTTTTCCTTCTAAGGTTTCATTCTGACAACGCGCCGCTATTTTGCGGACCGATCATCTGTTCAGACAATTGCGGCCAAATGGCAAAACAACCGTTAGATGACGCGTTGCGCTATTAGAGCTTCCCGAAAATAAAAAAGCCGAGCAAGCGGACGGAAAGCCAAAAAACCGCTTCTCGACACGAAAAAAATTAGCTTTTTTCGCACAGCTCGCTATTATATGCGAAATCGGCTTGAAAAAAGCAAAAAATTCTCAATATTTTAATAAGTAAGAAAAGATTCACCATGGCTATTGTCATTAAAACCGCTGAGGAAATCGAAGGCATGCGCAAGGCCTGCCGATTAGCCAGCGAAGTTCTTGATTTTATTGAACCATTTGTCGTACCCGGTGCAAAGACAATCGACCTTGATCAACGCATGAACGACTTCATGCTCGCTCACGGTGCAAAGTCGGCCTGCTTAGGGTACGCCCCCAAAGGCTTCACACCCTACCCGGGTTCGACCTGCATTTCCGTCAACCATGTTGTCTGTCACGGTATTCCCTCAGAAAAAACACTGAAAAAGGGCGACATTGTCAATATTGACGTAACCGTTATTCTGGACGGCTTTTACGGTGATACGAGCCGCATGTTTATGGTGGGCAATAAAATTTCCGTCTCTGCACGCCACCTGGTTGAAGCCACTTATGAGTGTATGTGGCGAGGAATCGCAGCGATTGCTCCGGGGCGTCCTTTAAACGATGTCGGCATTGCCTGTGAAAAAGTGGCTCGCGCCGAAGGCTTGTCTGTTGTTCATGAATACGGCGGTCACGGCGTGGGACGCAACTTCCACGAAGACCCGTTTGTTTGCCACTACAACACTCAGGACAACCGCGTCATTATGAAACCGGGCATGATTTTCACGGTCGAACCGATGCTCAACGCCGGTCGCCGTCAAATCTCCGAACTCAATGACGGCTGGACCGTGGTGACGGCTGACCGCAGTCTTTCCGCTCAGTGGGAGCACACGGTATTAGTCACGGAAACGGGGTACGAAGTACTCACCCTTTCTGATGGATATCCTCCGATCCCCGACTACATTAAGCGCTAATCGTATAACAAACCGGCCGCCCGAAATAATCCGAGCGGCCGATTTGTTTGGGGGGTGACTCCTTTTTGCTTAATCCAATTTCTTAAAGATAAGACTTCCGTTTGTGCCGCCAAAGCCAAATGAATTCTTCATGGCGTAACGAATTGTCTTTTCACGAGCCTCATTAGCGCAGTAATCTAAGTCGCATTCCGGATCCGGATTTTCAAGGTTAATGGTCGGCGGAATGACTTGATTGTGCAGTGCCAAAACCGTTAAAACCGATTCCATGCCGCCCGCTCCGCCAAAAAGGTGACCGATCATTGATTTCGAAGAGCTGATCACAAGTTCTTTGGCGTGTTCACCAAATACTTCTTTAACGGCTTTTGTTTCGTTAGCGTCGCCCAAAACCGTTGAAGTGCCGTGAGCATTCAAATAATCAATTTCTTCAGGACGAATTCCGGCCTGATTAATGGCCATTTGCATGCAATAGGAAGGACCTTCGGTATTGGGCGTGGTGATGTGATGCGCATCGGCTGTCAAACCGTAGCCCACCAATTCAGCGTAAATCTTCGCGCCGCGAGCCAAAGCATGGTCATAGTCTTCAAGGACCAAGACGCCCGCGCCTTCGCCGAAAACAAAACCATCACGGTCTTTATCAAAAGGACGGGAAGCGTGAGCGGGATCATCATTGCGGCGAGACATGGCATGCATGCTGTCGAAACCGGCCATGGACAAGGCGCAAATCGGAGCATCGGTGCCGCCCGCAATCATCACATCGGCATCACCGCGCTTAATCATCCAAGCGGCTTCGCCGATACTGTGTAAACCCGTCGAACAAGCGCTCACATGCGCCATGTTCGGACCTTTAAAGCCAGTCATGATGGCAAGCTGTCCAGACACCATATTAATAATACAACCGGGAATCAAGAAGGGAGAGACTCGGCGAGGACCGCGATCCAAAAGCGTTTTGTGATTGTCGGTAATCATCGGAATCCCACCGATGCCGGATCCGACCGCACAACCTATACGGCGCAGATTTTCATGTTCACAATCTAAACCGCTGTCACGAATAGCTTGAAAAGCCGCCGCAATCCCAAAATGAATGAAACGGTCAAAACGTCTGGCTTCCTTAATAGGCATATAGGGAGAGACATCAAAATCTTTTACTTCTGCGGCAATTTGGCAACCAAACTGAGAGGCATCAAAACGAGTCACCGGCCCAACGCCACTTGTTCCCTTAAGAGCGTTTTCCCAAATTGTTTGGACATCATTGCCGATTGGGCACACTGCCCCCAATCCTGTTACAACAACCCGACGCATAAAACATTTCCCATCATAAAAATTAAATACACAAGCGTTCGTCGGCCACCAATACAGCCAACGAACCTCAAATCGCATTGATGGTAACAAAACAAAAGTCTGTTGGGGATCACCTATTTTGGCTAAACTTCAAGGATAAAAGTCTATTTCAGGCACTCTCATGACAAATTGCATTGAAAACTTCAAAAACCTCTCAGCTCAATTAGGTCAGCGTTTTTTGCAAGATGGCCGGGTCAGTACCTATCTAAGAGGGCACACGGCCGCAGCCGACGAGTGCATTAAACAACTCGCGCAATCAGAAGGCATTTTTGGCCGCGTTGCTCTGGTTGCCTTGGGCGGGTACGGTCGGCGGGAGCTCTTTCCCTATTCCGATCTGGATGTCATGGTTTTGCTAGAACAAAATCCCGATCAAGAAACGGCCGAGAAAATCGAGCGTTTTCTGATGAAGCTTTGGGATATGGGACTTACGGTCGGCAGCAGTGTCCGAACCATTGAAAGTGCTCTTGAGGAAAGCGCTAAAGATATCACTGTGCAAACCGCTCTTTTGGAGGCCCGCCTGATAGAAGGCGATCTTCTTTTATTTGCGCGGCTACAGAAAGAATTTTTCAGTCAAATGGATGCGGCGGGCTTTTTCAGAGCTAAAGCGCTTGAATTGCGCCAACGACATCAAAAGCATGAAGACACCCCCTACTCACTTGAACCCAACGTCAAGGAAAGCCCGGGCGGACTGCGCGATCTGCATATGCTTTTTTGGTGTTCGCACGCCGCCGGCATGGGCGCAACGCCCGAAGAAATGCTTGCCGCGGGCACTATTTCAAATCAAGAGGCCGATAAATTAAAAGAAGTCCATCACGCGCTCAAATCGTTCCGAATTTACCTTCATTTAATTGCCGGGCGCCATGAAGACAGATTGATTTTCGATTTGCAAACGGCACTGGCTCAAGCAGCTGGCTATAAAGACACCGAACATCAGCTTGCAAGCGAAGCATTGATGAAACGCTACTATTTGACCGCTAAATCGGTTCGTCAATTAACTGACATCTTCATGCAGATGTTTGAGGACAAGTTCTATGACGAAGGCTATGTTCAAGAAACGGTCATTGACAGAACCTTTATCGCACGAGGCTATACTCTGGACATCACTCACGAGGGCGCTTTCAGAGATGATCCCAATGCCATTCTCAGAGCCTTTTACCTACTGGAGAGTTCCGCGCCGCTCAAACGCTTGAGTGTTTCACTTTTACGGGAATTAATGAGCGCCCGGGACTTGATTGACGAACAATTCAGAGATGACCCTGCCAATAAGGCCATGTTTATGCAGATTCTTAAAATGCCTCATGGCGTCAGTCATGCGCTGCAGGATCTTAATCAATGGGGCATATTAGGACTGTTTTTACCGGAATTTCAGCACATCGTCGGTCAAATGCAGCATGACCTCTTTCATACCTACACGGTCGATCAACACACCATGCGCGTTGTGCGAAATATCCGCTACTTTACCCGAAGCGAATACGCTCACGAATACCCCATTTGCACACGTTTAATGCAAGGTATGAAAGACAATTGGCGTTTAGTTTTGGCCGCTCTTTTCCATGATATCGGTAAAGGATTGGGAGGTCATCACGAAAAAGCAGGCGCGAAAATTCTCCAAGCCTTTTGCGAGCGCTTCGGTATTGATCAAGAAACCACGGATTATTTGGTTTTCCTTGTTCGTGAACATTTAACAATGAGTCTTGTTGCTCAAAAGCAAGATCTCTCTGACCCGGATGTTATTAAGCGCTTTGCTCAAATTGTCCAAACTGAAGATCGTTTAAACGGGCTGTTTCTGCTCACCGTCTGCGATATTCGCGCCACCGGCCCCAAAGTCTGGACACAGTGGAAGAGCCAACTGCTTCAAGACCTCTATTGGCAAACCTTACCGCTTGTCCGCCAAGGCGGTGCCCCGGACAGAGAATCGCTTTTGCTTCAAAGACAAAAAGAAGCCGGTGAAATGATCGTTAAGGCCGGGGTGACGCCAAAGAAAATCGAAGCCATCTGGAAAACGCTCACGCTTCAGTACTACCTCAGGCATACTGCCGAGAGCATTGCCTGGCAAACCATTTCGTTAGCCAAAGTGTTTCCGACAGATGAGCCTTTTGTGGCCACACGCATACTGCCTCAAAACGCCGGTATCGAAATTCTTGTCTACACCCCTGACCGAACCGGCCTTTTTGCCAGTATTTTGGGATTCTTGCAAAAGAAACGTTTCTCGGTTTTGGATGCAAGGATTTACACAACACTGGATCATAAAGCCTTCAATACATTTGTCGTCTTTGATAACGGAGGCAGAGACATCGATGAACTCAATGAAAAATTAGCCGATGAACTCACCGAATGGTTGTCAAATCCTCGTGAGCTACCAAAAACAAAACCCGGAAAACTTTCCCGCCGCTCACGCCATTTTCCGCTTCAGCCTCTCGTTAATATCGAGGCCGATGAATCGGGTAAAAATTATCTGCTCTCTATCACTTGCATGGACCGAATCGGATTGTTATTTGATATTGCAACAATATTAAATAAATATCATGTTAATCTTCAAACTGCGAAAATTATGACGATGGGCGAACGTGTGGAGGACGTCTTTTTGATTGATGGCGAAGCGCTCAAGGATATCCCTACCACGGTTGCCATTGAAAAGGATTTATTGGAGGTGCTGACACCCGAGTTATGAGTAAAGAGGCTGGAGAAAACTTCCAGCCTCAATTCAGACTTATTCGTGTATTTCCACGTTGTGATAACGATTTCTGAATTTCAATCCCACATCCCAGACAACACCTTTGGGAGTGGTAATTTTGTTAGCCCCTAAAACTTCAGTTCTAGCCCACTTTTCGTGGATTTGTTTTAAAACAGGAGCCGGGATTTTATCGGCTGAGACATCCTCCTTGGAAGAAATCAATTGCCCGTTTTCACGATAAAGCGCTTTGATTTCCGCTTGTCCCAATCTGGCTTCAACCTCATAGGCATTCTCATCGTCCTCAAAATCCCATTCCATAACTTGTGCTGAAGGATACTGTTGGGCAAATGCGGTTTTCACTTCGGCCGGAACCATTGAAGCGGAAATACTTCCGGCCCAAGCGCAGGAAACACCGAGACCTAAAATTAAAGCCATAGAAAAATTTCTTAATTTCATTTTCGCCTCTTAGAAATTATTGGCTAAAACCAAGACACCGAGCAATTTCACAAGTGACTTCACAGAGTGATTCATATTAGCCTTAATAGCTTCAAAATCCAAAGTCCCTTCAACCAAACCGGCCGCCCAATTGACACTAAAGCAAACCATCGCGTAACGAAGCCCAAGCTCTCTGGCCAAGGCGGCTTCAGGCATCGCTGTCATCCCAACCATGTCGCAGCCGTCCATGATCATCCGTCTGACTTCTGCCGCTGTTTCAAGGCGCGGGCCCTGCGTGCAAGCATAAGTTCCACGATTGTGAACAAAGATCTTGGCACTTTGGGCCGCACCCAAAATAGCCTGACGCACGGATTCATCAAACGGATTGGTGAAATCAATATGCGTCATCGGCATACCGGCTTCACCCCAATACGAGCTTTCCCGACCAAAGGTGTAATCAACAATCTGATCAGGAACCGTAAAGTGCCCGGGGGCATTTTCCGCCGCCATTCCACCAACCGATCCCACGGCAACAACCGTCTTTACACCGAGTTCCTTCAAAGCCCACATTTGAGCGCGATATGGAATTTGGTGCGGAGCCAAATGGTGGTCTTTCCCATGACGATGCAAAAGAGCAACTTCTTTGTTTTCCATCAGACCAACGTCTAATTCGACTTCACCAAACGGTGTCTCGACAGTCTTTGTTTTGACATCAACGAGTTCGAAATGTTCAAAACCGCTACCAACGATCAAACCTAACATGATTATTGTCCTTTCAGCAGCTCAAGCATCTGCGCTTCATCAATTATGGTTACACCCAAAGCTTGAGCCTTTTCTAATTTACTGCCGGCCTCAGCCCCCGCAACGACATAGTCGGTTTTCTTGCTGACACTGGAAGCAACCTTGGCGCCTTGTGCTAATAGAAGCGCTTTGGCTTCTTCACGTCCCATGTTGGGAAGCGTACCGGTGAGCACAAAAGTCTTACCTGAGACTTTTTCATTGACCGCAACCGCTTCAGGCGTTGGCCAATGCACACCCTCGGCAAGCAATTCACCGATGACTTCTCGATTATGTGACTCTTCAAAAAAGTGAATAATGGACTGCGCGATAACCTCTCCAACATCATTGACTTGTAAAAGAGCATCCGCGTCAGCCTGCATTAATTTATCGAGGCTTCTGAAATGCGAAGCCAAGTCTCTTGCCGTACTTTCACCGACATGGCGAATTCCCAAAGCGTAGATAAAACGAGCAAGCGTTGTCTCTTTACTTTTTTCTAAGGCTGCCAATAAGTTAGCCGCGCTCTTTTTACCGAAACGATCCAGTGACAACAGCTTTTCGTCAGTGAGCTTATAAAGATCGGCGGGCGTTTTTATGAGTTCGGCCTCAAGCAGTTGATCAATGACCTTTTCTCCCAAGCCGTCAATGTTAAGCGCCAAACGTGAGGCAAAATGAACCAACGACTCTCTTCTCTGAGCCGGGCAGAAAAGACCGCCCGTGCATCGGGTATCTTTTTCCTCTTCATCCCGGAAGGTTTCCGAGCCACATACGGGACAATGATCGGGCATCACAAAATCACGTTCTTTTCCTGTGCGTCTGTCGGATAACACGCGAACCACTTCAGGAATGACGTCGCCAGCCCGTCTGACAACCACCGTATCGCCGATCTTAAGTCCTAGTTCGGCAATAAAATCTTCGTTATGAAGTGTGGCATTTGAAATCGTCACGCCACCGACAAAAACAGGCTTAAGCCGTGCAACCGGCGTTAGCTTCCCGGTGCGCCCCACCTGCACATCAATATCTTCGACGCTTGTCATCGCCTCTTCAGGAGGGTATTTGTGGGCACACGCCCAACGCGGCTCGCGAGAAATAAAACCCAATTCATTCTGCTGAGCCAAATCATTGACTTTATACACGACCCCATCGATCTCAAAAGGCAGGCTCTGACGAATCGACTTCACCCAATCGTGAAATTCAGCCAGTGCCTTCCAGCCCTTAACGACACGGCGCTCTTTAGCAACAGGGAAACCCCATTTTTCGAGCTTATCCAAAATGCCGCTATGGGTAAGGGCAACGGCGGCGCTCACTTCTCCCAAACCGTAGGCGTAAAACGAAAGTTTCCGTTTAGCGGTTACTTTGGGATCCAATTGACGAAGGCAGCCGGCCGCGGCATTTCTGGGATTCACGAACGGTTTCAAGCCGTCAAGCCGCTGCTCGTCATTGAGACGCTCAAAGTCGGCCTTATGCATGATGACTTCACCACGCACCTCAAGGATATCCGGCACACCCTCTGGCAAATGAAGCGGAATCGTTCGAATGGTTTTAACGTTGGCCGTGACATCTTCACCGATAAGCCCATCTCCGCGTGTAGCGGCCGAGACCAAAATACCCTTTTCATAGCGAAGATTCATGGCTAAACCGTCAAACTTCAGTTCGACATCGTAGGCCACATCATCGTCTGTCTCACCTAATCCCAAGCCCTTTCTTACCCGCTCATCAAAGGCTTGCGCTCCCTGCGCTTCAAAGTCCGTTTCGGTGTGAATTGAGAGCATAGGAACCGCGTGACGAACTTTAGCCAAATCACTGCGCGCTTCTCCGCCCACTCGTTGAGTCGGCGAGGCAGGCGACTTTAAATCCGGGAATTGCTTTTCAAGTTCAGAAAGCTCTCTGAAAGCTTTGTCGTATTCACTATCAGGAACGCTTGGTGCATCGAGCACATAGTACTCATAGTTCCAACGTTCCAGATCTTTTTCGAGCGCACGCATACGAGCGGCCGCAGCCTGATGATCTAGCTTATCGTCGTTTTCCGGAAAATCGTCAAATAAACTCAAAGTGGCGTTTGATTGTTTTTCAGTCATAAGAGCGAAAAGAGCGACCTTCAAGGCCGCTCCCTTTCTTAAGTGTGTTAATCACGAGTAAAGAGCACTCGGGCGCGGGGGCTACCCGGTTCAATGTTGGCTTTGATCATTTCACCGTAGTACTTCTTTAACTGATGATTGATGGATTGGGCCGACTCGGTATTGATCGCACGGTCACGCGAGTCTTGAAGCTGCAGATTCAAGCGGGCGCACAAATCGTTGGCAACGCTAAAAAGAGTGCGAAGCGGATTGGAATCAGGTTGCGCCAACGGTGCATCCAAAGCGAGCGTCAAATAGCGGCGGTCAAAATCGTCGTGCGTAAGGAAAATGGTGGCCGAAGCGATGTCTCGAACACTGCCCAAGAAATAGCGCACAGGATTAAGTTGTGTGAAGCCGGCAAGGCGCGCGGCTTCAGCCACATCGTTGGGATTGAGCGGTTCTTTAGAGGCCATCACAAAATTCAATTGCACGTCCAAACGCAGCACATCGTTATAAAGTTTCTGAGCCCGTTTGACGATCTCGTGCGTGGCTTCCGTATCGCTATCGGCTTCAAGCGCAATACCGATTTGCTGAACCGTAATCACAAAACGACTTGCATCCATTTCATTGATGCAACCTTGACGGTTTGCCAACAAAAGCACAACCGCCAATTCATTGTAACGACCAACGGCGCTCGGCTGATACCAGCGCTTATTGTCCACTCGACGAACATAAATGCGAAGAGCCAGCCCCAACTTTTGAAGGGTTGCCACCATTTCCATCATCTTGGCCCCTTCAATCGGACGAACCGACTGAACCATGCCGACCGTTTCGGTTACTTCATCGTACTTAAACCGTGCCAAGCCTTCTTTCGGGAAAGCCGTCGGCGCAACAACGGGTTCTTCTTTATCTTTCTCTGTTGGTTTAAGCTCTTCTGCTGGCTTGGCGGGCGAGTCGAAATTAAGAGATTCTTGAGTCGCTTCATGCGTGTCTTTGGGAGACTCTTCCTTAGCCGATGCTTTCGGAGCAGCCGTTGAAACCATCGGTGTCACAACAGCAGCAGCGTTAGACACTGGGGTTTGATTTTGAGCGGGTTTGAGCTGAATTTCTGAGGCAGCCGGCACATCATGATCTTTGACATCAACGACATCAAAAGAGCTTTCCGACAGCGCTTCGTCCCCTTTTAGCTGTGAGACAAGATCTTTCTGATTGTTCTCGCGCATCGGCGGTCGGATTTGGGTCATCCGCTGATATATTTCATCTCTGGATTCTTTACTTAAACCGACTTTGCTTTGGTCATTTTTCTTGGCTTCCATTCTGGACCATAAAAACAAGCCCACTAAGATCACGGCCGCGCCGATCACCAGAAAAAGAACTGTTTCATTCATAAAAAACCTCAAAAGCGCAACGCTCGCGCGAAAGCGTTCCCGAAAAAAAACTCTTCGGAAAAATCTGTCAATACAGTCTGTTATTTTAGAACAAGGTACCTGTTCTTTTCAGCTTTAATGCGAATAAATTTTTTAGTCAATCGGACGATGCTTCGGAAAAAGTCTTCCCCAGACTTTCAGAAACTGTTTGGCGATCGGACCGGAACAAACCGCAGTAATCAAAGTCCCTTCGCGAATACCCAAAATGGTTCCAAAAACCAAAAGCGAGAGAATGGCCGCGCTTGCGAGCAAAAATAAATCAACCGTCATGCGAAGTGTTCCAAAAGAGCCACCCCATCGATTCATAACAGCCAACACAAATCCTTCCGGCGGCAAAATGGCCAAACGGGCAAACACCATGGATGCGATACCAAGGCCGGTTAAGGCACTGCCCGCAAAAGCCATTAAAACTTGCTCAATATAGTTTTGCGGAACAACATGAGCGCTAATCCATAAAGCCACATCAAAAATCATCCCGAACACAAAACAAATCGGCAACTGACGCAACGCTTTTTGAAAAATATTTTTGTGATCAACGGCTACTTGAAGGATAAAGAAAAAGACATTGCTAAACAACTCCCCTCTGAAGAGGGAAGGTTTCTTTTGACCAAGTGCAAGCTCTTTTACCCGCTCCCATTGAGAATCTCTTCTCAATGGGACTACAGATAACTATCACTTGCACCACAAAAGATTTCGAGACGAACCTTCTCCGGCGTCACAGCTTTTGGCTCT
>NZ_JANRHP010000008.1:0-91465 GCF_024733725.1 Parasutterella secunda | reverse complement strand
AAAGAGACGTTTGCCGCCACAAAATACCAGGAAATAATCCCCTCTATTCCCCTGTTTTCAGCCTATCTGCAATACTCAAGGCTCGTTTAACTCACTAAAGGAAATCATATTATGACTGCAAAAAGTTTAACGTTGCCGGCTTACTCTTCTGGCAAAAATCCGGCTCTCATTTACCTTGAATCGCTCAATTCGCCCCGCTCGGCGATCACTATGCAGAACTGTTTGGATCACGCCGCGAGAATTCTCGGTCAGCCCAGTGTCATTGACTGTGATTGGGGAGCCTTGAGACGCCATCACATTCAGCACGTTATTCAAAAACTTAAAGCCAAAGGGATCGCTCCGGCAACAATTAATTTGTACTTTTACGCCTTAAAAGGCGTTGCACGTGAAGCGTTCAGCAACGACGTGATGCCTCAGCTTGCCTACCTAAAGATCAGCATCATGAAGGCAATCACCTATGAACGGCTTCCGGTTGGTCGGAGCTTGTCGGCATATCAATGCAAAAAGTTGCTCAACACGTGCGACGACGACACACTCCGTGGTATTCGAGATAAGGCATTATTGGCGCTAATGATGGGCTGTGGTCTGAGACGGGCCGAAGTTGTTGCCCTGCACATGGAACATTGGAATTCCAAGGATTCGACATTTACTTTTATTGGCAAAGGCAATAAACAACGTAAAGTGTATTTACCACCGGACTTGGAGCCGATTTTGGATAAATGGTTCCTGGCGCGTGGAAACGAAGCCGGTACGATTTTTCCCGCTATTTATAAAGGCAGTGGCGCTCCTGTTATGAAATTTAAAGATATGCAACCGAGCTCCATTTACCGCATTGTTCAGCGTCGAGCTGAAAAAGCCAAAATCGCGGATATTACGCCTCACGACCTTCGCAGAACTTTCGCTTCCAGAATGCTTGAGGCGGGCGTTGATCTCTTTGTGCTCAAGCAAAGCATGGGCCACGCGAGCTTAACCACCACAGCCCGTTATGACCGTCGAGGTGAAAAAGCGACCGCAAAGGCCGCAAGATGTTTGCACTTTGAAGTTGAATAGTGAATGTTTCAACGGTTGAAACATTTCACTCTAAAAAATTTCAACCGTTGAAACTTTTTGTCCTATGCTATTATGAGTTGATTTTTATAAAAATTGGCCTCAATGGCTTTATTTTCAGGTTAAAAGCTCGTTTTTGGAATAGTTCACTACCGTGTAGGTAGTTTAGAAAATCGATTATCGTTCACTCTGGCCAAGGATTACGTTCACTACCGTGTAGGTAGCTAAAAAAATCCCCGGCTTAACCGGGAAAGTGTTTGAGGGAGATCTTAGCTTGAGCGCTTCGCTATTTTAAAGGATTTCCTCCACATTTAACCTACCGTCCTCCTCTCTTTCTTTGTACATATTGTGTTTGCGAATCGTTGAAATGGCGTTTAATGGCTTGGCCAAGTGTTTCATCCGGAGCGACATACCAGTGAACCGTATGGTTTTTCATCGCGTCAATCGCGCATTGAACACGGCTATCCGGAATGTCCGAAACGTTCTTAACGTCATAAGCGTCGCAAAGCTCCCGGCAAATTTGCTCGAAACCCCGATGATAATCTGCCTCAAAATTGAGAGAAACGTTGTAGCCAAGCTCTAAATTACCTTCTAAAAACATGACGGCGCCGTCGTAGTCATTGGTGTTGAAGGCAAAACCGCTTCTCCCGACATATTGCACGGCCGCAAGGGTTAAGTCCGGCGCGAGGGCAATTTCTTCATCGGTCGCCCCCGCCTCGCGAAACTTTTTGTCGCATTCAGCCATGATGGCGTCGATTTCAAATCCGACCGCTTCCGGATAAATCGTTTCAAGATCGATTTCGTCCGGATAAATTTCCCGGGCCTTTTGCCAAATAGCTTCGCCCATCGGTCTGTCGCCCCACTTGCCGTCGGCTTCCCAGGCGTTTTCAATCCGAAACCGGCATTCATTGCGGATAACGGGCTGAATGTCGCTCACTGTAACTTTTTCTTTTAATTCATACGGTTCGTCTTCGGCGATTTCTTCATACACTTCCACGAACGTCTCTTCTCCGTCCATATGAACGCAGAACACTTCGGGCGGATAGTCATAGAAAGACGCCACGGTATCCCCGTCAGTGCAATTAAAAAGCCGTCGAGTGATCGTTTGTCCGCGGTATTCAAACGTCACATCATAGGGAATCAGCAATTGTTTGAATTCCCCAGTTTCCAAAACGACGGGCCCGGTGATTTGTTTTCCGTCTTGGACTTGAGCGACGGTGTTTAAAACGCTTGCCGTAATATCCTGTTGATCGTAAAAAACGCGATATTGAGAAATATCGTGACGCTTCATCGCGTCAATAAGCGCTTCTTCTTTACTGTTAAAGCCGAAGGCTTCATCAAAGGTCATTCCGAAACTTTCATGAATTTTCCAGCGCCATTGATTGTTATTCAGGGCCGAGTTGATCTGATGCTCCCATCGGGCAATTTTCCCAATGGCTTCACTTTCCCGGTAGTAGCTCATGCGGATCAGTCCAAAGCAGTTGGGCTTGAGGCGTTTGTCTTCACTGACAGGCTCAATGCCCACCACCCAACCGTCAGGCGTCTTGGCGCCGATCAGTTGATAAGCCTTGTATCGATCACTTTTAATAAAGTCAGCGGGCTTTTTATCATAGACAAAGACGTCCTTGCTTGTCTTTGTTTTCGCATCATCGGTAAAACGGGCATCAAATTGCTTATCAAACAATAAGACTTGGCCGTCCATTTCCTTCATTTCTTGAATGAAGCTCAAATTATTCGGGTGTTCCATCCGGACAATTTCCAAATTAACCATAATCACCCCCTAACGATGACGACTACGACTTTGAGCCGTCTCTTGTTGCATAGCTCGTTGCTTTTCAAGCTCTTCTTTCCAGTTTTCCGTCCAAAACCGGTCATCCTGAATGTATTCCCGGCAGTAGGCTTGGGCCAATGAGTCATTGGGACTCACATAAAAATGCGTTTGTCCAATCACTTCGGGATCCAAAGCATCTTTTAATTCGGGATCTTCGATGGCTTCCAAATCGACAATGCCCAATTCCTTACAAACCTCCGACACAAAAGCTTGCTGATCTTCAGCTCTCAAGAGTGAAAAGTCGAGGTTGACGTTGTGGCCCTTCTCTAAATTACCTTCCCAAAATTGCAAACCTTTTTCTTCAGGCGGTAAATACGCATCCAATCGAATCGGTGTCTGGCCAAGCTTGATATGAATGTGCTGCCAAAGATTGGGCATGAGGGCATTGTCTTCTCTTTGGCCTCCCATTAATAAATAGAGGCTAAACAAGTCATTGGTGAGTTTTTGAATTTCTGCGTTGATTTCATCAACTGACGTTCCTTTGAGTTCAATTCTGTCCGGGAAGATTTTCTGAGTGATTTCTCGCTTCTTTCCGTTTAACCGGCAACTTGTCATTGGATTCAAAAGGACAAATTGGGCTCGATGGGGTTCGACCGGATTCACAATGAAATTATTTGTTGTGAAAACGGTTGTCCATTCAAATTGACCGGAGTGTTCATCTTTTCGGTCTTCATAGGCGTTGATTTCAGATCGATTGGGCTCAAGCACCAAATAAAAAAGCTGATCGTCAAATAAAAAGGTGCCACGACAGTAGTCTTGATCGTCCGCCGACTTCGGTTCGTTGTATAGCTGCGTTTTGACGATTTGCCCCCGGTATTGAAAAATCACTTCATAAGGAACGAGTAATTTTTGTTCATCCGGGTAGTATTCATTGAAAATCGTCTTGAGCGTCTTCTTGGGCGTCAGATCCAAAAAGGCTTGGCTTGTGTTTTCTTTCTCTGTCATTTTTACCGGCCTCTTGCTTTCTTTTTAAGGGATTCGGCTTGAGATTCCGCGCCAATGTCGCAGTTTAGTTGGTCATGGATGTCGAACGTGATGTCTTTGCCGTTGTAGATAATTTGATAATCACGGGCATTAAATTTTGAGATAAAGTCCGCGAGCGCTTCCTTGGGCGTCGCAAAACGTCCGGCATAGTCAATACTCATTTCGTCTTTCCAGACTTCCCAAGCCCATGTGTCTGAATTCAGATACCGTTGAAGATGATCGACGTAGCATTTCAGTTGTTCGCACGTTGTCTCATGTTGCCACTCCGGCATCACAAAGCATCCAATGGTATTGGCCGCGGGGCGGTTTTGTTTTTCAATCATTAACAAGTGTTCATGGTTGGGCAGTTCAAAAAGCACCAGGTTGTGCTTGACCATGCCCGCCGGCATTTCATAGTCCACCTCGTCGCCGTTCACCAATGTCTTCTCTTCAAGCCCCGTTCCCCCGTCGGAGTGCCGAAGCATCTGGTAGTAGTCATTGTTTACAACCAATTGAATGTGGCAGTTATGTAAAAAGTCGTGCATATCGCAAAGATCGTCGCTATTGTCGTGTCCGATCTCCACCAGATATTCCAAATCATCATCTGGCCGCGGTCTTTGTTGTTCTTCGTTTTGGAATCGTTCAACGTAGTAAAACCATTCGGCCTTGAAGTTCTTTTTAGCTTCATCTTCAATGATTTGAGGGTGAATGGGCGTTTTGTGTCCATTTTCATCCTTGGCGCAAAGCGTCTCTAAAAGATTAGGTGCTTGGCGGGGATCGTCATACTCTTGCCAAACCCGGATCTGCTCAATAATGGTTTCCTGTACGGCCCAGAAAATAATTTCATTGCCAATGACAATTTCTTCGCCATCACTCATGTAAACAAACTCAAAGCCATCGGCCTTGTCGTAATAAAGGTCTTTTTGTCCTTGATAATCGATTGGAAAAGAATGGGACATTAGAAATCTCCTATCGGGTTCGTTTTTGGACATGAAAAGCCTGATTTAACCTTTCGATCATCCGAGCATTCACCTCGACCTGATCCTGAATCATCTCCGTCATTTCTGTGGCGCCCACAAATACGCGGTAACGGCTGATGTCGTGGCATTCCATAAATCCGGCCATGGCTGCCGGGCGACCGACATACCCGTAATCGTGATCAAGTTCTGCTCCGTCAGAGCGATCAACTCGCCAATACCAGACATCACCATTCAGATAAGCATTGATGTAGGAAAGATTTTCATTGACCCAGGATTTAAAGGAATCCGCATAGGAATTGGGAATACGGGCTAACGCAAAGGTTGTCGGCTTGAGCGCTTTACCTTCTTGCAGTTCTGAAATGGAGACTGCGCGGTAGCCTTCCTGATCTTCGAGAAAGGCGAGTTCAAAATAGGTTTTACCGATTTGAACTAGTCCTCCGCAGTCCTCAACCTCATGGACAAGTTGTTCCACTAATCCGGCATCACCGTCGTCATAGAAATCACTATGTTGAGCATGAAACCTCACCAAGTCACCGTGACAATCTTCCAATTCATTGAAAAAAGCCCAGTTATCCGCGCCGTCATCTCGATCAAATGTCACAATTAAATCCAAGTCTTTTTTCATCGTCCTCTCCCCCTGTTTTGCTCCAATTTGAAATGCTTTTTCACCACTTCTATTTCGGTTTGTCCCTGGGCGTATTGATCGCGAATGGAGGCCGTAATGTCGCACCCTTCATCATTGATAAGAAGGTCTGGATATTCACCAACCACATCCGGATACCGGTTGGCCAGTGAACCCCGGAAATTCATAAAGCTTCGGTAGGCTTCGTCTTTACCGATCAGTCCGAAAGCCCCATAGGTGTTGCCTCCGATTAAGAGTGTCCATTGATAGAGATTGTCGTTGAGATAGGCGTTCACCCAAGTAAGATCCCTTCGCAAATAATTAAGGGCTTCCTGAGCCTCTTTTCTGGGAATTTGAAGAATGCCAAAGGCGTTCGGTCGTAAAGGGTTGTCTTCATTCATGGGCAAAATGGAAACAACGGTGTGGCCGTCACCGTTTACCAATTTGACGATCTGATAATTCACATCATCACGGCGGTTTAATTCCGGGACAAACTTAAAATGTCTAACCCGGCTTTTGACTAAGCCCTCATTGTCATCGTTGAAAAACCGCGAATCAGGCTTACCGATCAAAATGAAATCAATGTCGAAGGCATCCAGCGTCGAAAAGAACTGGCGATTGCTTTCACCAATGTCGCGTTCAATCAATAAAACGGGTCTATCCGTTGTTTCCGTCATTTCTGTCTCCTAGCGACTGAGTTTGCGGGAACGACTGTGCGTTTGCGTCTTCTCTTGAGTTTGTTCTTCTTGGCGCTCACGCTTGGCTTGACGTTCTTGCCAGATTTGCTTATCGGCCGCGGTTACGCGCGGACGGGAGACAACCGGCGAAAGATTGTCGATTCGCCAAGGCTCGAAGTCCTTCACGTCGCTTTCTTTGGGAACAAAGAAAGCTTTGGCAATGGGATCCATGACGGCGCCCAGTTCCTTGACTTTAGCTTCATCCTGCTTCGGTACCGCTAGGTATTGACGCACGGCCATGTCTTTAAGACGCGGATAGGCTTTTAAAGCCTCTTCGTGGTTGTCTTTCGGAACAACCCACGAGCGCTGCACAAAGTCCCACTTGGCGCCCTGAGCTTTCACTTCCTCTTTTTCTTCCACCGGGACAATGATGTAGTCTGGGATGTATTTATCAAAAGCACGGTTGGGCAATCGACGGTCAACGCACCAACGCTTGTTTTCCACGTCATAGATCGCCTTGCCTTTTTTGAGCGTTTCGCGTTCTTCAGGCGTAAAGCGTTTGGCCTCCAAATACAGACGGGCATAAGGCGGAATGTGTGTTTCTAAGTAGTCTTTCACCACTTGAATGTCTTCTTCGTTCACCGTTTCTTTTGTTTCAACCGTTGAAACTTTTTCGCGCGCTTCTTCTTCCTTCACTTCCTTTTGAGCTTTGTATTCGTCGCTCTTGCGTTGGCTCTTGGCAAACTCAAGCGCCTCTTCGGGCGTTTGCGTGCGGTAGGTTTTGAGCACGTCTTTGACGGCTTGCAAGTCCATCGACTCCGGAATCATCCAAGACTGATCCTTTCGGCTCCAGACAAGGCCCATTTCTTTGGCTTTTTCGCGTTCGGCATACGGAACTTGGACGAGAATGTTGCTTTTTTCGAGACTCATATCGTTACTCCTTGAGTTAAAGAGATCTAATTCAGGCATGGGGAGGCTTTCGAGAATTTCGGGGGGCCACACGTCAGTTGTGCGCACAATTTCTCCGGCGTCATCGGTTCGAATCGAGACGTTATTCATGACTACGCCCAATTCGTTGGCGATAATGTCGTCGGGGAGCATTTTCTGGGCGACGACCCAACCGTCAAACCACCGCGCCCGGTACACAAAGAGCGTGCGCTCACACCACCGTCTCAGGCAGTGAGTGAGTTCACTGCCAGTACGATTACGTTCGGATTCACAAGCGATACCCAAAATGTCCATTAATTCGGTAATGGATTTTTGGTGCATCGCGGGCGGAAAGTGATACGCCTGATCGATTGGGCTGTAACTTAAAACATAATCCCGTTCATAGCTGCGACCGTTGTTGAGATTCGTTAAGCGAATGGCGCAAGCCAAGGCGCGGTCTGCTGGCAATGTGGGCATAAAGGTCACGCGACACAATTTGATCGCGATTCGCGCATTCGCCACCGGTACCTTGTGCTCAAGATTAGCTTTCATAAGCATCAAGGAAATACTGACCGTCGAATTGGTGTTTGTCTCAGCCATGACTGTCCCCATTGCGGTTAGTGTTCACCCGTTTTCGACCGGGTTAATGTCCGGCCATGACCGGTTTTGCGCACCTTTTCTTTTTCATACGGAATATCGTCTTGTTGCTGGGCGGGCTTTTGAACGACCGTTTTGACGACTTCCGGTTGTGCGGGCACTTGCGTGATAAGGTTTTGCGCTTTGCTCATTAAGTCCGGATCGGCTTCGCGATCCAAAAGGGTTTTGACAATGGAGACACCGGCTAAATTTTTGGCGGTGTAAAGGCGCAACTGGTTGGCCGTTGGGGCAAGACCTTCTTTAAGTCTGTGTTCACAGTCGTTAATGGCTTCAATGCGTTCGCTTTGCACTCGGCCTTTGACATAAGCACCCAAGGTTTCGGCGCGAATCGGGAAGCCTTCCTTGGTGTAGCGACTCAAAAGCACGGGCTTTTTGCCTTCTTTGGCCGCGACGAGCTTTCGATGTTCGTTTTCTTTGTGACGTTCATCGAGGATCTTTTGCGTGATCGCTTCGGGCGACATCTGAAGATCCTGCTCAAGAGCGTTTTCGATAGTTTGATTCACAAGCGCATCGTTTTGCGCAAGCGACGCTACTGTTTCCACGGCAACCATGGGATCGGCGCCCAAACCGAGACTGGCTGCCAAAGCGCGTTGTTCGTTTTCCGTTGTTAATTCCTGGCGCGCTTGCGCTTCATTGAGGTAATCAAAGTATTTGTCCCAAATTTGCCCACGCTCTCCGGGCTCCAGGGCGTCCACAATTTGTTTCGTTTCCGCGATTTTGCGACTCACTTCGGCGTCGGGCCCCGCGATGGTGTTCTGTGCGGTAAAGTCCACCCCGTCTTTTTTCTTCGCAAGTTCTTCCTGAACGGCTTTGATCTTTTCAACCACGCTATCGCTGATACCCTGAATACGGCCTTCAAGCGCTAAAAGCGCGCGGGTGATGGCTTGCACTTCCGGGCCTGAGAGCGTGAGCATCGCTTCTTGACCGGCTCTCGCGACAGCTTTAGCCATATCGGTCAGACCAACGGCGAGTTCCTTAGAGGTAAGGCCGGCGTTTTTAATGAGTCTTTCACCTTTTGGCCGACACATTCGGACGTACTTCTTAGCTTTGTTTGTATCAATGTCTTTGAAAACATCGTTTAAGTACGTCAGACCTTGTTCGATTCGGTTATGAATCGGGTTATCCGATTCCAAACCTTCCTTGATTTCAGCCTTAGTGGGCAATCGATGTTGCACCCATTCATTGAAATTCGCGCTGACGATGGGGATTTCCGGCTCTTCAGATACCAGTTTTTTCAAGACTTCGGCTTGCTGGCCCATGGCTTCGCCAACCAGCAAAGAAGGATCTAAGCCACGGCGTTTTTCGCCGTTTCTCACGTCCTGAACAATGCCGTTTAATTCTTTGCCGTCCACAAAATCACTTGCGACAAATCGTCCGTTGGGCAAACGCACAAACCAGGCATACTGCAACAAGGTTTGTTGCTGAGGATCCGACTCGGTGTCATAGCGCAGCGCGCAACCGAGCGTGAAGCCTTCGTAGCTGGCGTAAGACCGGTTGTAGTCGTTCGGATCAAGCTTTGGCTCGACAAAAGCCATTGCGTCAACGATTCGGCAACCTTGAAAGCGCTTAAATAATTCTTCGCCGTCAACGCTTACATCTGAGTTTGCAAACATAATGCCCTCATCTCCTTGGCATGGATTCGGGCACGGTAACGTTTCTTGATTTTTCGATCTCGCAGCACTTCTGCGCTCACTCTGGATTGTTCTGCTTGGAGAGAATCATGGAGAAAAGCGAGCATCGTTTGTTTATCGATGCCGGCGCAGTCGATGCTTGGGGCGTGAAAATCCGCTTCCACTTCGTAGAAAGGCCCCACGTAAGCCGTCTTGGTGGTCGCGTTTTTCAACAAAGACACATCAGAGGTGACGAGAAGCAAAACCGTGGCTTCGCCGTTTTCACAGCCGTAATCCGTTTGAAAAACGGCGCAAACAGGCGACTTCACCACCCATTTCACAAATGGGGAAGCTAAAGCGTCTAGCAACTGGGCCTTTTCATCCAAAGGAAACCAGCGCTTCGTGAACGGTTTAATAATTTCCGACTTCGCGGAAGCGGATCTCTTTGACATTACCGTACCTTGTATGGGTAACAGTGGAAAGATGTGTGGGAGGTGGTACTCCCGACATCATCAAAAAAGGATATGTCCTTTTCGTTTTTGATTTTAGCTAAATTTAAAATGGACAAGCAACTATTTTATAAATTTCACTACATCCATTCTGCTAAAATTACATTGTATGTAATTTTTAAAAAGAAAACACAATGGATTTTGATTTGACGGGTTCCAAACTCACGCGATTACTAAATCAAGGCAAATCGGGTGTTCCGATTCTCACCCGGGATCTTCGCGAGTCCGGTATTTCCGCTCGTCTCGCGTCTCACTATGTTAAAAGCGGATGGTTAAATCGGATCGGTTATGGGGCTTATTGTTTACCCAATGATGCAGTGACGCTCGATGGCGCGCTCTTCGTTTTGCAAAAAGACGTCCCCGGATTGCATTTGGCAAGTTTCTCGGCTCTGAACCGCTGGGGCGTTCGACACAACCTCACTTTTAATGAAAAAGCCGTTGTTTGGGGTGAGCCGAGCGCGGGGCTCCCCAAGTGGGTTCGCTCGTCTTTCAATGTGCGCTATTCGTGCGCGAAGCTTTTTGCTTTTGAGGACTCTCGCCTTGATTTCGACACGCGTCCCGTCTTTTCTTTAGACAATCAAGGCGTTTTTTGCTCAGTGATCGAGCGAGGTGTTTTAGAATTACTGTCTGAATCTGGTACGTTTTACTCACCGGAATTAACGCGTAACATTGTTGAATCGGTCAGGCGCTTACGGCCGGAAGTCCTGGGGCCGTTGCTCTTGAGCTGCACAAGCCTCAAAGTGAGGCGCTTATTTGCGCTACTGGCCACTGAATTCAACTTGATTGACGTTTCGCGTTTGTACTCGGAATACGACATCTCCACGGGAGACGCTAAACAATGGCAGGTCACCGTAGGGAAAAACAAAACCACAACCATTAGGAAAGTTAAGCTCGTCCATGAAGCAGAATTACCTCAATCAAGTCGGGTTGCTCGTCGAGATCATCCCGTTTTGCTTCGACTCGGTTCCGCTGGCCTTAAAAGGGGGAACCGCGCTTAACCTTTTCTACAACAATATGCCTCGTTTGTCGGTTGACTTGGACTGCGTGTACGTTGACCGGGAAAAACCCCGCGACGAGGCATTGGCAGAAATTGACGATATTCTGATTCACTTAACCGACACATTGCGCTCAGAAGGCTTCGGCGTCCAAAAATCCGTCTCCCCGATCACCAAAATTGTGGTGAGCGCCGGTCGCGACCTTGTGAAAGTGGAAATCAATCCCTTCTTTCGCGGTGTTTTGCTTTATCCGGAATTCATGCCGTTTTGTGAAAACGTGCAAACGGTTTTCCAAGTTTCCGGCAACACGGAAATCCCGCTACTAAACCGCGACGAACTCTATGCGGGGAAAATCTTGGCTGCGCTTGATCGTCAGCATCCGCGGGATCTGTTCGATGTCGGTGTTCTCATGCAAAACGGGGGCATTTCTGACTTAATGCTCGATTGCTTCACGGTTTACTTGGCAGCGCATGGCCGGCCCGCACACGAAGTGTTGATGGGCCCGGACAAAGACATCGATCGGATGTTTGAAAACGACTTCGCCGGCATGACCGACTGGGAAGTCTCCCTTGAAGACTTAAATGCGATCCGATCTGAATTACGGGAAACGGTTGTCACGCAACTCGGGAAAGACCGCTATCAATTCTTGTACTCTGTGTTGGAAACAAAGCCTCAGTGGGATCTCATGCCTTTTGAACTGTGTGATTTGCCTGCCCTGCAATGGAAGCTTAAAAACCTGGATCACCTTCACAACACAAACCCTGAAAAGTTTGAGGCGCAACTCGACGCCATCAATGACATTTATCTAAACTACGGCTCTCAACATAGCCGTCATCATTCGCGTCGCTAATGTTGCGCGAAAAACACAATTTATATTGATTTTTGCCTTTTCAGACTTAATTTATCGGCCACTGACCCATACTATGAGACTGCTTGAAAATTGGGGCTTCGTTGTAATTTTCGCTCAGATACAATCGAGAAGGATTTAATCAATTTCCAGGCCAATGATGGAAGCAAAATTTTTCAAAACACACTTAGTGATTGTGGAAGGCGAAACAGAAGAGGGTTTCTTCACCGCTTTTGTAAAAGATAAGAAAAAAGAAGCTTTTGTTGATATTAAAAAATTGACCCTACCCGCCAGAGAAATAGAAAAACGCATTAACGAAGAATTTCTCAACCAATATCAAGTGGTAATTCTCGTGATGGATCACGACAACAATCCCGACAATCGGGTCGTATTTGAACGATTAGCCCGGAATTACCGGGTAGTGGTTGCTGATAGTAACCCTTGTTTTGAAGCATTCTTGCTTTTCATGCACGTTAAGCAAATTAAACATTGGGATTGTTCCACATCCGACGAATCGCCCCAAAAAATGATTTTGAAATGGTATTTGAAGAAAAATCCTAAATACAAAAAAGGTTTTGAAGGTGGCGTGGCGGTCTATCAAAAATACAAGGAACGTTTGTCGTCTGCTTATGCTGAATTAAGCAATCGTCGTCGTCCTCCGTGTTCAAATCTCTACGACGCATTGCAACTCATTGAATTTATTGGAGTTTCTACCCCCCCCCTACCCGATTTTAAAACTGTGGCAAATTCTTAGACAGATACTGCCGACCAGGGATTAGGAAAGTTTTTTCACACGGCGGGCGAGGTTTCAAACCCCGCCCTTTTTCATCACACTAAGATGACCATGCGGACAAGATTATCCACAGAATGAGTGCAAATCCATAAATCAGCTTGTGTACAATGAGCTGTACGCTGAACTTGAATTTCACGTTACACCGTGTTATCTTGTCGGCATGAGGGTTCTTGTTAACCATTCCCTCATACCTCCAACGCCCCTTAGCCTCGACCGCCTTGGGGCGTTAGTTTTTCCGGTTTTATCATCAACCGCCAGAGCCAATCTCTGACGGTGATTGGCCGACTCCGGCAAACGACCAATCCCTCGCCCCAAACCCTCCAGCGTTTGAAGCGGACGCGACATTCTATCGAAAAAGCGGATTCAATTATTCAGAATTTCAACCGTTGAAAATTAACGGTTGAGTTTGTACAAAATGGCTTTGGAGCATTTGAAATGGATTCGCCTTCGTTCGGCAACGGCGACCTTTTCGCCGGTCTTAGGATTTCGACCGATACGTGCCGGTACGGTATTTAAACTGAATGTTCCAAATCCTCTTATTTCGATCCGATCACCCGAAGCCAATATTTCAGACATATACCCCAATAAGCAGTCCGCGCACGTTTGCACTTCCCGGAACGTTTTCCCTGGGAAACGTTGGGCATAGCATTCAACAAGTTCGGATCGATTAATGCTCGACATTGTTTGATGGTGTTGAAAAATAATGGAAACCCGGCATGAAGCCGGGTCTTATTTTAACGGTGAATGCCCTGTGTTTGGGCTTTCTTTTCGTAAGCCTCGATTTCCCCGACAGAGTACCGGTGACCTAATTTCATTTCTGCTTCTTTGCATTGCAAAGCTTGTTTTTGCCCCGGGTGTAAGAATTGCCCGGTCAGTAATTTTTGCTCAACGGTTTTGAGAAGATACTCTTTGATGTCTTCAATCACAGACGGATACCAAAAGACCATCCGACCGTTTAAATTGACTTTCATCGTATTTTCGTAGTGATCGATCAACGCGTCATTGAGCACATTAAACACAATGCCCGCCGCTTCATCTAAAAAGGCGGTTTTTGTAAACGGGAAAGCATTTTCTTCAGGGAATAGTTTATGGAGCGCTTCCAAGTGATTCACTTCATAGTCCTGGCGCAGACCGTCCATTAAACGTTTCGTGCCTTGAACTTTCACCAATTCTTTTGCTCTGTCCGCAGCAAGTGGCCCATAGCGCCAAGATTGATTGATAAAGTCGTTTTCGCCCCAGAATTGAGCAAACGCGCAGACAATTGCGCCTTTTTTAATCATGTAGCGAATCGTGTCTTTCGCTTTTGTCGGTAACACGATTCCATCGGAGGCTGCCAGTTGTTGAGCTCTCACACTCAACTTTTCAGTGCTTTGCAGTTCGAGAAAGAGTTCGTCTTTCGCACCACGGTACATGACGTAATAGGCCGGTGTGACCGAAGGCGCCGGGGAAATAAATTGATCGAGAAATTCAATTTCAGTCATTTTGATTTTTCCTAAATGGTTTTATGTGTTGAGCGGACTTGTTTAGACACGTTTTCCGACTCTTCCTGATGCTGTCCTTGGATACGCTGCAAAGCCGATTTAATTTGCAATTGCACGGCCTCCAGCCCTAATGAACTTTGGGCTAAATCGTTAAAGTCTGTCCATTTGTGAGCTTCTTGTTCATCAGCTACAAACGTCGGGAATACCGCGGTTACGCGACCCGCCAATTTTTCGTCTTCACAAACGGCCATCGCTTTTTGGCGTCCGGGATTTGCTTCACCCTTGAGTTCCCGATGATGGTCATCGTCGCCCGCGATCAAAATTCGCTTATCCGGATAGGCACCGTTTAACGCCTGACAAACACTCTTGAGGTTGCCAGCGTCAAACGCGACAACGACGGGCTGGCCGACCGCTTGACTCACGCTCATGGCGGTGGCGTAGCCCTCACAAACAATGAGTGTTTCCGTTTGACTTAAGTGTTTGTATCTGCTGTTTTCTCCGTAAACGACGGAGAAACACCCGGATTTTCGCCCACCCTTTAAGAATTTCTTGGTGCCGTCTTCATTGATGTATTGCAGCGACCAAAGCTTCCCGGTTGCGTCGGTCACCGGCAAAACCAGGTTGCCGTTTTTATCCGTAAAGCCCACTAGTGGTTTTTTCCCATCGAGGGCCAAGCCTTTTCGCGCTTCATAAACGGTGAGACTGCGATCCGTTGTTTCCGAAGTAATTGCCTCCAGAATATGCAACGCCCGTTGAGCGACGCTTTCTTGTTGTTCCAACAATTCGCGAGCTCGTTTTTCTTTTAGCAACTCTGCCTGGGCTTTTAATTCCGCGAGTTCTTCGGGCGTAACCTTATGATCGCTCTTCTGACTTACCCAAGTCCGGTATTCGCCGGTCTTGAAGTTTCGGATGCTTCCGGCAGGACGGGCATCTAAAAAGCCTTTGTATTCTCCGGAAAAATGGCCGGGCTTATCATCGGTGGTCATAAAACGATGTTTTTGCCCATCCATTTGCACCGGTTCATTCTTTTCCGGATCAAAACCGCACTCAATTAAGGCTGTTAAGAACTCCGCCTTGGGATCGGTCATTACCGGCGCTGTTATCCAGCGTTCAAAATCTTTTTCAAAACTGCCTTCGGGCGCGTACCAACTTTTTTCTTTGGGATCCCAAATCGCTCCCCGGCTCTTAGCGAGCATGGCGTCTTCATAAGACACGTAAAGGCGCTTCCTTTGCTTTAACGACCCTTCCGGGCAGTAGGGTTTAGCAAGTTCCTTAAACTTTGCAGGAAGCCATCTTTTAACGCCTTCGAGTGGCCCTCTGATGCTTACAAACCATTGTTTGTTATCCGGATCGTATTGTGCGCCGGAGGCTTTCACTTGTTTTCGTTGAGTGAAGGGCACTTCGAGAATGATGCGCTCGCTCATTTTGCTTTTCTTCGCTTTCACAGCGGTTTCTTGAGCCATCATCTTCAATCGATCTTTGTAGGCTTTGGGACGCCATTGAGCGAGTTTTTCTTTTTGAGTGTCGCTTAATGTCTCCGGGACATACCAAGCTTTGGCTGCCGGATCAAATTTGGCGCCCGCTGCGCGCACCATTTGGCGATCTTGCCAAGGAACAACCAAGTAATCACGTCTGACAGGAACATTAGTGGCATAGAGAACATTTAATTGCCACTGCATTTGCTCCGCACTTGCCCGGTCATTAAACGAACCCAGGAAGTCTTCTCGACCGCCGTAGCAACACGCTTTTAATTCCACTCCACCGTCCGGCAACGCTTTGATGACAAACTGCCCGTTCCAATCTTCAGGCATTTTGATCGCTTCATTGGTGAGGTGCTTGAATTGAGAGAGTTCAATCACCGTTTTGGCAATTTTTTCGGCTTGAGCGGAAATCGCTAAAAAAGCTGTGGGGTGTTCCAACAATAAGTTGGCCCAATCTTTGTAATACGCACGATCTTTTTTATCGTCGTATGGCAGTCCAAACTCATTAGCGACAATAAAGGTTGCTAATGATTGAATGAACGTTTCTTTGTGCGACTCTTGAGAGCCTTTAGGCGCCGACTGCATTCCGGCCTGAATTAAAACCTGACGTCGGATGACTTCACTCAAGACGTCCGTTAACCGGGCTTCCCGGCTTGCATATTGCATCATATCCGGCGCGTAAATCACATCTTCGGCGGGCGCGTAATAAGCAATCGGTTTATCCGTTGGCGAGAAAGACACATCGGCATTTTTAAGGATTTCTCGCACCGCTTCGATATTGGCTTTAACTTCGGGCTTTGCCGGAAGCAAAGGCAAGCCGTCGAACTGTTCAGCGTTAAAAACGGTGAAGACTTTTAGTTGAGGATTTTTCCGCTTAATCCTTTGCCCGTCTTTTGTCTCGTAATAAGACCAATAAACCAGTTTTTTCCCGATTTCGTCATCGCGAAGATGGGCGCCTAAATGTTCGGCTTGTTCTTTCGTGAACCATCGAGGATCCTGCCGGTTTTCTGTAATCAGTATCCAACGGTTTAAGCCGTGGATACTTCGACCTTCGGCACCTGCCACCGGCATCATTTGAATGTTTTGACCCAACCGTTCCAGGGGCGATACACCACGTATAAAACCATCGGCCATTTTGCCGATGACGTCCCCTAAAATGACGGTTTGTGTTACATCGGCCATAGGACTATTCCTTGTCGTCGATGTCGTTATCAAATTGCGCCGCGTTCACTTCTTCTTCGCTAAACGCATCTTCTTCAAAAGCGCCTAACTGTTCGGCTTCTTCAGGCGTCACCGGATAAGCCGCGCCGGGCAACTCAGCAATCGATACAGCCTCAGACCATTTATCCAACTCTTTTTGGCTTTGTTCGGTTACTTTACTCATTTCTTTACTCACAGTTTCAACGGTTGAAACTTTTTTGTTTATGAATTTCAACGGTTGAAATTATTTACTAATCCATTTGCAGGGAATGATTCGTCCTTTTGTTCCCGGCGAAGTGATTCTTATGGCATCAATCACAGGATCAATTCTCAATCGGATGTAGCCATCCGGCTTTTCGTTATTTGCAAAAATTTCGCGAAAACAATCCGAGAGATCCGCCACGTTAAGCACAACACTGCCGGAAATGGTGAAAGTACATTCCACAGCGCTCACATTAGCCGGCGCCGTTAATTCCAATACATCACCCAAGACCGATTCAATCCGCTGGGCCTTCTCCTTTGACATGATAAAGACTCTTTAAATTTTTAATCTTGCGGATTTTCAAATTCACAATAAATCAGTTCTCGATCCGGGGTATCAAAGAAACGATCAAATTCTTGTAGCACTCGACTTTGCAAGTCGGTTTGGTGCCCTTCCAAAATCATGGTTTGCACTTGAGACACCATCATGGAGTCCGTCTCAAATAAACCACTGATAACCGCAGCAATGACGTCACCTTCTTCACTGATCTCCCCCGTTTGAACTCGGAGTTCCTTCACCTTTTTGGAAATGGACGGATCGTCATCGCAGTCATTTAACACCAATCGTAAAAAAAGACGGCCGGCTTGAGCCCGGACGCTTACCGCTGTCCATGATGCCGGCTCTTCTTTTAAGACATCACCAATAAATTGTTCTAATTTTTTGTAAATCGAGGACATCTTGACCTCTTTTATTCAGTAATCGGATGCGTCCATGATAAATGCGGTTTGCGACAAGTACGATTTTCGTCTTGTTGGCAATCGCGGTAGCGTTGCATCCGACTCAAATAATCTCGATATTGCACAACCCATCGGTCAAAACGATCTTGCGCTTTGGCTTGATCGGCGGGTTCCGACCAAAAACCTCTTAACTCAGGGCTTCCGATATAGACAGGCAGATGTTGCTTTTCAAAGTACGTCCATTCGTGATCCCAATATCGTGTGCAAAAACTCGGAAGTTGATTACTTCGATACGTGTATCGAATTGCGCCCGCTGCGTCGTAGGCAGTCGATGCCGTGTATTGATTTAAGCCATCGGCGGTGCAGATTTCGGCTGATTCAGAAATACTGTCAATCAACGACATCCACAAATTCGCGTTGGCCGTGTCACCGGCCGGACACTTATTTAAGAAGTTTTTACGCTTGCGGATCTTCTTCCTGGCTTTTTTATCGTCAATCGAGAAATATCGATTTAATGACGGCGAGCATTCGCTTGGACGATAGGCCGACGATAAACATAATATGGCTTCGCACGCCAGTCGAGTATCCCCCGTCAAATATTGCACGGAATTTTCCAAATTTTGATTAGCACAATAGCCCGGTAAACTGGCCGTCACTAATCCCGAAAGCAACAATAATTTAAGTGATTTCAACATGGCGCGCCCCGTTTTTACCAATTCTTTTCGACTTCTTTGCCGGCTGCTCCGGAAGCAATCTTTTCCAATTGAAGTTTTTGCTTTTCGGTTAAACGCGCTTTCATGCCATATTTCTCAAACAATTCGATTTGATCGGAAACGAATTTTTCAGACCACTCATCGCTTGCCATTTCTTTGGCGGCGTTGAGCAATTCTTTGTAGGTTTCTTCGTCTTCAACCCAATCATCGGCTTGAGCAATGGCCAAAGTGCAGAGCATCTTGTATTGCTTTTCACTCAGAAGTGTCTTGGAGCCATATTGTTCAAATCGTTCTTCAAAATCCTGAAGGAATTTCTGGGCTTCTTCGTCTTCACGCTTTTTGGCCAATGCTTTAGCCATTTCAAGTTTATCTTTGAGTTCAGCGGATGTTTTGAACCACTCTTTGAGATTCTTGCTTTGATTGTCCATACCGGTTCCCCTTGTTGAACGGTTAGTGAAATGCGTTGAAATTTGGTGGTACAAAGTTTCAACGGTTGAAATTATTTTAAAGGTTTTCTCTTTTTAAGGCTTTCGCGATTTAGCGCCCTCTTGATCGTGTCGTTTGTTTTAATTGTTTTTGATAATCATTGACGGCTGCCTGAATGGCCCCGCAGTTTTCCTCAAAAAGACGTCGTACTTGTTTGAGATTATCCTCTGTAATCCAAACTAAGGCATCGTCTCGACGCGTCACCAATCCCAGTGAATTATCAATGCCGGCATACGTTGCGCAGTGTTTACGAACATCATCGTTCGTGTCCGCCTCCACTTCCTTTAATGTTCTTTCATACTCAAAGGCGGACAATCGTCTTCCTTCAACAATGAGGCGTCCATCGTTAACCGCTGTGTTAAAACTTTCTTTAGGAATAAGCTGATATTCAATAAATCCGCCTTGTTCCATGGAACTATCGTCGAAAGTCTGTACGACAAAACGATCGGGGTATTGCTGAGACTCACGAACCGATAAAATGAGCGGTGTTGGCATCAACTGAAATTCGCCGACTTGCTCATGGCTTGCCTGACTTGTTTGAATCAAGGCCTGAACATCTTGCATCGTTAGCGTCGGTTCAATCGGTTTCGGTTGAGCGACCGGCGCCTCGATCACGGACGCTCGCCAACTTTTCACAATCGGTTCGCACTCCAAGTCTTTCACCTTTTCACGCCACTGATCGAACACATCCTCAAACATCTTGTAGATCTGTTCACGATCTTTAGTCGTGGGCATGGTATCCAATTCCGGATCCGTTCCGAAAACCAGATAATCATTGCGTTTCTGATCCTTCGCTAAAAGATCGTGCGTATAAGAGGCACCGGCCCGAGCAAACATCTCCTTAAGAGTGGCCCAATAATTTTTGTTGTACTCGTTATCGATCTTTTTCGCCCGTTTGTAAAACTCATTGTCCGTTTGCATCCCGGTGGGATAACCGCATTGTTGCTCGGCCATTTTGAAAGCGAGCGTCACCGAAAGACTTGCACTCCGGCAGAAACGTGAGCACGCGATTTCAATTTCATCTTTTCGATCGTATCTTTGCTTTAAAGGCTCTCCGATTTGATTGAGCACTTGCGCCCCAATCATTTTTTGAATTTCATTTTTGAGTTTGATTGTGAAGTCTGAATGATTAAAGTATTGGATTCTTATGTAATGACGTTTTTCAGAAACCTTTTGAGGATCTTTTTCAAACGGACTTTCAGAATTGTTGAGAATTTTATTTAAGGCCGTAGGGACGACTTGTTTACTAAAAATGTCATTTAACGTTTGTTTAACTTTGCTTTGTTCTTCGGACGGCAGAAAATTGAGCCAACCTCGAACATAAGAATCATTGATCTCATTCAGATTATCAATATCCTCATTGACGAGATTTTCCATGGTTTGATCGGCTACCTTGAGCGCGGTAATCACTTTCAGACTATTTTCGCTGATAAGCCCGCTGTAATAGTCAAATGCATGGAACCATTCATGGGCAAGGCATCCGGCGCCTTTCAATCGTGTCAGATTAATGACATTTCTCAAGGGCTCGTAATGCGCCAAGGCTCCCTTAACACCACGGCTTCCAAAACCCAAGGCCAATTTACCGCCCAAACTGATCGCTTTTCTCGGGACGTTCAAAGCGCTGGCAAGATCATCAAAAGCGTCATAGGCGAAGTCAATAACCTCCTGGCGTTCCACATTGGATAGCCAATTGCCAAATTCAATGCCTCTGAAACCAAACTCATTGAGAAGTTCTTTTTCATCAACATGACGATGGATGTCCCTTCGCTGACCTTCCACTGTCACGTGTTCAAGATGCGGTCTATGCAGAATTTCTTCACTTTCCCGCTTCGCTTTTCTTTTGGCTTTTTCTTCTTCTGTGAGTGTTTTTGAAGCTCGAATGAGCTTTGACCACATGAGATCCTTTTTCTTTGAATCGGTTTCGGGATTCAAATATTCGTGTTCATAACCCCCCGTTTTATAGCGGACTTCATAATCTATTCGACGTAAAGCTTCTTCTAGTAGCCGTTCTTGGCTGATGTTTCCATAACGATCATAAAAACGAGCATCAAGATCTTTAAAGTATTTCGCGTAAATGATCGCCGTGTCGTTGGCAAAGCGATTAAAAAATTTATTTTTGCGCAACCCTTCTCGCATTAAGCATCCAATAGCCAATTCGTCTTCGGTCTCTGCTTGAAGCACCGTGACTTTTATCATGGGCTCCAGTAACTTCATCACCCGGGGCATCAGCTCAACGACCGTTTCCGGGGCCTTTCCACCTTCGACTCCCCTGCCTGTCAAGGTTTGATTGATTTCCGTCATTGCCTTGATATACATACTTTGGGCTTTCTCAACGCTATCAAAGCGTTTTGAAAAGAAAGGCGTGATTTTGGTTTCCAATCCGTCGCGAATGGATTTCACGATAAAGGCTGTTTGAGGTGTCACGCCGTCTTCTTTCCACTGGCGCCAATTGACCGGCGGAAAGATGTTGTCTTTGACAACAAGGGCCTCGCGTTCGGCCTCATTCATGTTCGCAAAATCATCCAGGTTTAATGACTTCACGTAAAAGTCTTTTCTGGCCCCACCGATTTTTTCGCCGACATCAACGTGTTTTTTCATTGTTCTCACCTTTTTGACTTAAAGCGTCTAAAAATTCTTGAGCGGTTAATTCTTTTTCAACCCGGTTTCCCTTCTTGTCTTCTACCGTGACAACGACCTTTTGGATGTCGTCTTTCATTGGCGCAAACGCATAAAACAATTCATTTGCGAAATTATTTTGTTTAGTTTCAGTTCCCATGGTTATCCTTTACGAAAGTTTCAACCGTTGAAACTCAGTTTAGCCATTAACCATTTCATGCTATGACTCGATTTTTAAAGCCAAAAAAGGGATATTCACTCTTGATCTCGGTCAACGTCCCACGTCCATAGAGGACTGACTCTTTTCAACCGTTGAAACTCAATCACTCCGAAATAGCGTGAATCAAATCCACGAGGATCATCGTGACTGGCAATCAGATATTGGTTGGACTTGAGTGTGGTGCTCAGTTCTATCGAAGGCAATTTTTGCCCCAGACTATCTTCTGATTTCGGCTGTGTGTGTTCGATCTCGATACCATTGACGAAGATCCCACGGCTATCAATCGTGACATGATCCCCTTCAATGGCCACAACCCTTTTTAAGACCGGAACGGATCCTCCGGGGCAGTCCCCTTTCGGTAAGTAATGTCGGTGGCTCGCCATTTCTGCAATGGCTCGTGGTGGACATACAAGCACGTTGTCGCCAACACGAACGGGATCGTTTTCCAACCAATAAAAACCCAACGGCATACTGGGCGTGACATTGATTGTGATGTGTTCTCTAAATTGCCAAATAAACACGCTTGAAGCCGTAAATAAGCCCACGACTAAAAAGAAAATCTTGCTTGCTTTCATCACGCTGCTTCTTTTGGATCCGTCGTTACACAGTCATTCAGGCTCATGGGCTTTTGCGCTTCTACTGTTCCCAGTGATTGAGATTGAGACTGAACTTCATGATCGCGCTTACGAATATCGTGAACATTGATCGTTTCTGATTGCATTCGACGAACCGGTAGTCGAATACGATCAGTATCGGCCGGTGTTGTCACTTGAGCCCGCTTGAGATAAACGGGATCTTTGAAGTAAAGGGGTTGCACCCCGCGGATGGCTGGATAACCAGCGACAAAGATCAACATTTCACCGGGTTCGATAATGTTCGCGCCGTCTTTAACCGGTAATTTCAAACGCATACATTCGTCAGGCGTTATGAGTTCACGTTGACTTTCACGCAAACTCTTATTCTTCGATAATCCAGAGAACAATCCACCACCCTGCGACATATTGATTGAAACATCTTCTTTAACAATCGTGGTCTGTCCTGCCATTTTGGACAAATGTTCTGCCGTTTCAATACGGTTCGGGGCGTAAGCGTTTTGAACGTGGCAGTTGGACGTAATGGTTTCGTCTTCGCCGTAGCCCATTTCTTTTGATTTAAGCTGATTAATATCCTGAGTAATCAAATACGCTTTTAATCCATAACCAGAGATAAACGCAAGGGACTCTTGCAAGATGTCGAGTTTGCCCAATGACGGAAATTCATCGAGCATCAGCAATAACCGATGATCGTAAAGGGCTTTCGGACGCCCTTTCTCAAATTCCATCTTATTAGCCAATAAACGAACAATCATATTGACCATGACGCGAACCAGTGGGCGCAACCGGTTTTTATCGTTCGGTTGTGTGACGATATATAACGTCACCGCTTGTCGATGATTCCCATCTTTAAAAATGGAATCATCAGGCATGCTGGGATTGTCACTGTGATACATCAAGTCCCGTATGCGGAATTCGGATTCTGAAATATTGTTTGCCACTACGGGATCACGATAAAGGCTCAAAAAGCTTTTTGCTGTCGATAAAACACTGCCCGCTTCTTCTTCAGGACGGGCTTTCATATCATTGCCCGCAGCGCGAATAATTTTGCTTATGCCTTTTGTATCTCTTAACCATTGAATACGAATTTGTTCGTCCTTGGGTAATTCTTTAAAGTTTTTAACGTGCTCGACTTCACAACCTAATCGTCCCTCTTCTTCAGAACATTCGTCCTTACTCATAGCGTTCCATAGATCACGGGGTTTTGCTATTGATAACAAACGATCAACCATCGGAAGGTTCGCTAATATTGTTCCGCCGACTTGCTGTTCCAAAGGCTTACTCGAATCTTGATCGTTTTGTCTCAAACCGATTTGTCCACGACCGAAACCTTCTGATCGCTGATACTGTTTTACAGTCGATTCAGTTTTTCGGGTTTTCATTTCTGCCGGACGATGACTTTCTCTAAGCACAAACAAAATAACGCCGGTTAAAAGCGCATACGCCGTTTTTGCCCAGTGATCTTCTAGTCCTTTACCATCCGGATCTACAATCAAAGTCGCGAGGTTTTGGACATCACCCACGACTTCCGGACTTCCATAACGAATTTCATCCAATGGATTCCAATGGATCGAGTCTTCAGCCGCGGGTTCAAATTTGAGAACTCGGTTATGCGCGTATTTTTGTCTCCAACCCGCTGTAAGCGCCCACAGTTCCCCTTTTAAGTCCGTCACTACGGCCGATTGCGACCAGGAAAGCATGGTTGGAACAACAAGACCCACACCTTTACCGCTTCTTGTCGGTGCGAAAGTCAAAACGTGTTCCGGCCCGGAATGACGTAAATAGCGAATGTGCCCTTTTTTATCTTGATAACCACCCACGACGACAGATTCAGGGCTTTCTGAAAAGAGACCGGCGTTTTCAATGTCTTTTTCATTTGACCATCGGGCGGATCCATACAAGTCCGCTTTTGCTTTTAATTGACTCGTTAATTGTGAATACACAATTAATGAAAAGAACATACAAACAAGCGTCACGCATAACGCCATGTTGCCGATTTGAGAAAATACGGCCGGATACAGATCGCCCCATTTGAAATACCAAATGACACAAGCCCAAGGCATATAAAAATGATTGATATTGAACCCTAATGCCGGATGGTATTGAAAGACATGAGCCATGTATTGCGTGACAATAATGGCATCAATAAAAAACGCGATAGCTAAGATGATGGTTCCGCGGATACGGGCATCGCGATTGCCGTGATCCTTATTCTCGACAGAATAATTCTTCTTTCCAAACATTGAATTGGCCCCTTGTAACCAACTTTTTAAGAAAACGCGGTGGTACTTGTTTTCTCATTGGCGCCAATTTAACAAAATTTTGAAAGATTTGTTTTTCGGAATTGAGGGCTTTAGATCGCTTTCAAAATGCAAAACGGCTCGAAGTCCTGTGACGAGGATAACGAGCCATTAAAAAAGGAGATAGTTATGCAGCCTTATAACTTCTCGCTTTGCATTTTAACGTTTTCTTCGTATTTTCTCCTGAGTTCGCGGTTTTAAGTTCAAACGATTGCCTCTGCCAATGGCTTCCAAACGGCTTTCGCTCCATCCCAATTCTTCTAATGGACAGATTCCAATACCCGCTTTTTGCGCTGTTCTTAGCATAACCATGTTCTGTCCCTGAAACTCTGTTAATCCCTCGTATGTTGCTTCATCAACGCCTTGGGGATTAAATCGATAGTGGTTTTCGTGCCCATTTTCTCTTATGTAAGCATTGCATAGACGATTATTAAATGTTTGACTTATTTGCCCATCCGTTCGATCAAACGCCTGATTAGATCCCCACACGCGACGACGTTCATTAATTCCAAATCTTTCGGCGCCATTAAGTCGAATGTGATCTGCTTGTCCATGCCTCCGCCCGAGGCGCAAATGCACGCCAGATTCATTTGTCCCTCTTTCTTGTATTTGACCCACGTTGCGTAAGGACAGACTCGACAAAGCAACTCTTCCGGTATCAAATCCACCTCTTCGCGTGGCAACTGTTTGAGAACGGGATCGAGTTCCAACGTTGAAAGTAGTTGCTGAAAGCCCAGACCGCCAGTTTCGGACAAAGGCCTCACGGATCTTTTGGGCGAAGCTGTCTTCTCGTCTTCCTTCGGCTCCGGCATAAAGGATTCTTCGTCCAAAGAACTGTCCTCCGTCTCGTCCAATGTTTCCATCATTGTGTCCAATGCTTCTTCGTTCATTTCTTGTTCTTTGGTCATCAATCACTCCATTGATTTCTAAATTCAATTGTTGCCGGCATCGTTCCATTTCGGGATCCAAAAATTCCAAATCCATTTTGTTTGTCACAGCGACAATTAAAACTGATGCTTTGAAATCTTCAGAACCGGTAATGCGAACTTTGTTTCCATATCGCTTTTGTGCCAGCATCAAAGTTTCTTTTACAAGCTTTTCGTTAAATTGATCGGAAATCTGCAATGCAGAGCCACTATCTTTTAACCCTGTGATTCCATCGGAATAGATCACTGTTCCCCGCTTAGTGAGCGAATCTTTCGGCAATTCCAAATTCAATAATCCATGAACTTGTTGAGAAGTTTCAACCGTTGAAACCGAATTACCGCCTACATCCTTATCTCCTCCAGGCCGATGTCTTAATACAAAAAGACTGTTTAAGTCACCGGCATTCGCTCTGACTCTTAAAAAATCCACCCAACTCTGGGAGCCGTACTGCTTGAATAATTTTTCCCGCTCGCGACTTATTTCTTCGCGAACGGCCTCTCTTTGTTGTCTGGCGCTTTCATTGATTACGGCATTCGCAACTTTTCGATTTTCACGATCCTTTATCAAAATTCGATTGAATGCTTTTGCGGCTCTCGCGTTATTGCGAATGTTTTCATATTTTTGCTTCTGAACAAGTTTCAACCGTTGAAATTTTTCATTCAACGTTGATTTTCGATTTACCTTTTCACTAAGGTACAGATCGTAAAGATTGCCTTTTATTTCCTTATAAAGAGGTTTAGCGTTATAAATCGACTGTCCGACTGTTTGGTATCGACTACCTTCAAACTGACCCAGTATTTTTTCAAGTGACGCTTTTGAAAATACCCGGTTTACACTCGACGCTTTAACTTGCAGTCCATCCGCATTTTCAAAAACAAACCCGTTGCCTCTTGGTTTAATTGACACATTCAACGCTGCGAGCATCGCATGAAACTGATCCCAAGTTTCAACCGTTGAAATCTTGTCATTTAATTCATTACGGAGAAATCCAATAAAGGATTCCTGCCCCTGATGGGCTTCCATGTTTTTAGCGTTCGAGGCACCGGCCGTTTGCTTCGTCTGATGATTCGTGATGGTGAAGCCGTAATCCTTTTCAATTTGCATGGCCACTTCCGCAAGTTTTTTATAAGCGCGGAAATGCTCAACCATCTTCAAATTAGTGGGAGAGATCTTATTGACTAAGATGTGAAAGTGAGGATGATCCGTATCGCGATGCTCCACCACGATGCACTGATGATTCTCATAACCCAAGGATTGAACAATCTTTTGGCTTATTTCACTGATATTTTTTTGAGTGAGTTGATCGTTTTGAGTAAATGAAACAATTAAATGTAGAGTCTTATCGCCGCGAACATTTTGCTTGCGGGTTTGAAGCGACTCTATTTCCAAAAGCGATTGATTGAGATCTTGCGTTCGACAATTCAAAGTCAACGTGTGACCGACACGCTGCGCCTTGCCTTGATTATCCGTTAAATATTTAACCGCCCGTCCAATTGAGCTTTTAGAAACGGCCCTCATGTTCGATACACGAATAATCATTCTTGAGCCCCGGTTATTTTTTCGTTCTTTTTCAAATCAAGGATCTGACGACTTAATTGCTGAAGCATACGATTGGTTGTATCAACGCGAGCTAGTAAGGTTCGCATGGTTGACTCGTTCATTCGGATTTGTCTTCCCTCCCGAGTTTGTAAAACCGGTGCTTCCCCGGACAACCACCATTTCAGTAAACCTCCCAAACGTCCCATGTCCGCTGCGACCTTCAATAAGTCATCGACTTTTTGATAGTCCATGACGGAAGTCGGGCGGTACAGCAATCCCAACCGTCTCAAGTATTCGGAGACGGGGAGTCCGGCTTGAGACGCCATTTCCTTTATGGACTCTTTCTCTTCCGGTGTGCAATACACACAAATCGGCGTGAAGTCTCGCCTTTTTATCTTCTTCTTTTCTTCACTACTCATTGATGATGTCCCATCGCCAAAGGCGACCTTCGTGTTGAGCACCCCAGTGCGAATAAACCTGTCAAGTCAGGTACATTTGTACCTGTACGCGACCTATCTTGCCCTACTATTTTCCACTATTTAAATAAATTACCCATAAATTTATCATAAACTTTTCTAAATTATCTGACTAAATTGAATAGTAGGGAGAAATGAGCTAACGCTCATTCGTTTTAACATCAGGAAAGTCTTCCGCGCTACGCTATTGAATTTGTTAAATTTTCCATCACTGACTATACTTAAAATTAGTGATTTTCCAATGTTCTTTGATTTATAAGAATTTATTGGAATTTAGGATAAATTTATTAAAATTTAGTGAAATTTACTGAAAAGAATTTAGTATGAGCCAGACAATCGAAGAATTCGTCCAATCCAAAAGCAAGGAAAAAGTGAAGAAGAAAACCAGACATTTTTCACTGTTGTTGCTTTCTTTATTGCCGGAAATTCAAAAGTACCGTGCCCAGGGATTCACCAAAAAGATCATCTGGGAATACCTGAAATCCGAAGGAAAAATTCCAGACATTTGTTATTCCTGGTTCTCTATTTTTGTTGCCAGTCACGAACGTCTGAAACCGAATTCAGACTCAACAACAACGAAACACATTACCGAAGTTTCAACCGTTGAAACTTCTAAAACTGAAAATAGAAAAGGGGAGTCGGGTTACGAGCCTCGAAAAAGTTCTTACAAAGAACCGCAACCCTTTACCGTGACGACTCAAAGAAAGTCACCTGAAGAATATTTTTCTCGTAAGCGTAAACGTGAACTAGAAAATCAAACGTAAATTAAAAAGACTTATTTTTTTAAACACCTTTAAACTGAATTAATGTCGTACCACCGGCATTGAAACACTATGAAGTAAACAAGGAGCTTCATTCATGGCGAACATTCATTTAATTCTCCAAGCCAAAGGTGGCGTGGGTAAATCGGTCAGCGCTTGGGCTTTAGCTCAATACTTAATGGATCGCGCTGCGATTAAATATTGGAATTCTCAAAAGAAGACTCAACAACCGGAAGACTCCATGGCGGATTTAAGCTATTGGGAAACTCCGCTTGCCCCGGAGAGCTACGAAGGCAATCCGGTATTAATTGACATCGATCCCCTTAACGCAACATTGAGTGAATTCAAGTCTCTCCCGGTTAAGCGTTTTAATCTGTTTGAAAAAACAGGGGATCCGTATGATCGTTACCATCTTCGTCAGGAAATTTTCGACGAGATGATGGATCTGATTTTCAACACGAGTTCTGACATCATCATTGACGTGGGCAGTGCCGGCTTCGCGCCTTTCTGTCATTACCTGATTGAGAGCAACATCTTCAAACATCTGACGGATAAAGTCCGCAAAAACAAACACAAGGTGTTCATCCATACCGTGATCGCCGGCGGCGATAATTTCTTTACCACCGTGGATGGTTTCTCTGACTTGGCGCGTCAAATTCCAGAAACACAAAACCCGGCTGATCCGAAGTCCGCGAAGATTAAATTCATTGTCTGGCTCAACCCGTACTATGGTCAAGTCGAGTTAAATGGAAATACGTTTGAAGACACTGATGCGTATGACGAGTTCAAAGAACGGATTGTGGGACTGATTCGTATGCCCAATACTCGTCGCAGCGAACTTTTCAATCTCGCTATGAGCACGTGTTTGGAAAAGCGTTGGACTTTCCGTGAATTTGTCCGTGCGGGCTCTCCGGACGAAAAGGGGAATCAGCAAGTGAGCACCATGTCTGTTTCTCGGATCGTGGACATTCGCGATCAATACTATGGCGAATTAGACGCGATGCGTGAAATTTAAAAGGGTTCATCATGCCACCCGGACTCAATTTTCGTCATCCGCAACAAAATGAAGACAATGAGTTAGATATTGCCCGCAAAACGGTTTTGGAAAAGCTGGACATCATTCTTTCCAAAGATGATCCGATTTTGAAACTCTTAAATAATTCGATTGTTTTGCAGGAAAGAGTGGAATTGCGCCAGCGTCGAATGCTTGACGAATTTAAAACCAAGCAATTGCAAGCGCTTACGCAGCAATTGTCTTTGATTGACACGCATACGGTTGAGGCTGCAAACGAAGTTTTTAAAAAACTCGACGCTCAAATTGAAAAGTCAGTTTCTGCTTCGCTGCCGGCCTATCGGGAAAGTCTCAAATCCGTCTCAAAAGATTTCCGAGACGAGGTATCCGGTGTGTTAAAAGTTCAACGATCCCTGGGCGCCAAGATGGATAAAATCATCTCGTTGCTTTGGATTTGCATTGCTCTTTTAGCTTCGCTAATCGGCATTAGTTTTGTTGTTTTAATTTTTTGGATTCGACTTTAAAAGGATTCACTCATGGCTTTAAATTTGTCTGAATTAGAAAAACTCTATCGCACCATGAATAACGATGCCAAGATGATTCGTGAATTAAGTGAAAAACGACTCGACAGTTCGGCTAAGGCCAGAATGTACGCGGAACAAGTTTCAAGCATCTTGGAAAGAATCAAACAGAAGTGCGAGCAAATTGAATTTTTGGAACAAGACAACGATTAATTTCAACCGTTGAAACTTGAGTAATTTTTGACGCCGCAAATTAATTAAAAGTTTGGCATAGTTAAATCAGGCGTGTTAGTGAGACTGCTCGACAGTCACCGGTATTGCCTTGTAGCCCGGTCTTCCCACTAACACGTCCTTTCTTTTTGTTGTCATCCATAACTTTCAACCGTTTTCAACGGTTGAAATTCAGTAAAAAATTGAGCCCTCAAACTTAAAATCTTCAGGTTAGAATACCCAACGAGCCAAATACTAGGGCATGGCTCCGGCTTAAAGGTTATCAACTCGAAATATCACTTTTAGGTGGATGGCGTTTTAAGCAGGGCAGGGCAAACTGGATCAAGGACAAGGACTTTGATTTATAGATTGCTTCTGCTAACACGCTTAATTAGGGTCTCTTTGTCCGTCCCATGGAGGTAGTACCACCTACTCAGATCCTAGTTAGGTGTCGCTGTATAAAAATCCGCAGTACCCTAAAAAGTGCTGCGGATTTTCTTACAACCGTTGAAATATTTTTAATCTTTTGTGTAGTAGGCAATTAGATCAACGAGTACCAACCAAAAGATTGACACCGCCGCATAAACAAAAAACATCACCCATTGTCCGATAAGCAAAGACTCAAAACACTTAAAAGAAAAATACAATCTCCACCCCCAACGGCCAATGGGATTGACATAAAAGACGTAAAGGATCAACTTCCAGAACGTTAAAAGGATCCAGCAAATCAGATTTAAAAAGGCCGAAAAAATAGGATGTTCTCTTTCTAAATCTTCCTGTGTCATACTGGCGTATCGACGGTCACTTTCCAGTTTTCGTTCATGGCGACGCTTAAACCACTCGTCGATTTTCTTTTGGCGTTGAATCTTTCTGATGTGTTTGACCATGCGGTCGTGATCGATCTTGATGGCTGAATTTTGTTCGTATGTCATAACTTCACCTGTCTTTTTTTTTAATGTACCAAATTCTTCTGTTTCTATTTACCCCAATTTCAACTGTTGAAAATTCGATTTTCGTTTATTACGACTCAAACTCCATCCTTTTTATCCTTTGTTGTTCAAATTTCATCCTTTCCCCGAGTCAAACTCGGGGAGAGGATTCATTGCCATTAGATGTCTTCGCCGGTCAATTGCACGGCCTTAACCGTGCCGTCGTCAAATTGAATGAGCACCGGGCGATTTAACACCAAACGAGCCTTTCGACCATCAAACTCAAATTCAAAAGAAGACAGTTCATAGTGTACCGGACGCACCGGCGTTTCTTTTTCTTCCGGTTCGATCACTTCTTCTGTCTCTTCTTTTTTTGTTTCAACGGTTGAAACAACATCTGGTTCAATACTGACTCGCTTTTCCTCCGGATCATCCGCCACCGTTGTCTCGGTTGTTTCAACGGTTGAAGTTTCTTCTTCCTCTTCGATCAAAGACTTCTTAAAAGTCTCCAGTGCTCCGCGAGAGTAATTGCCTTGTTCGATAAACTCATGCGCCGCGTCCGGATTATCTTTGGATAACTTTTGAAGTTGATTTAACACCAAGGTGTCTTGGCATTTGCCGGATGTCATCAATTCATTAATTTCCGGATTCAATTTCGTCAACACCAACATCTGCGCGATCCACGCGTCGGACTTCCCAACCGCTTTCGCCAATTCGCGTTGTGAAGCGAAAAGGGGACGGATCTTCGCAAGGCTTTCGACGATTTCCGGCATCGAAAGATTTTCACGCTGCAAGTTTTCAATCAATTGCTTTTGTTGTGAATAATCATCATCAACAATCGCGGAAATGGTTTTCTTGCCGGTCTTCAACATGGCGCGGTAACGACGGGCGCCGTGATTAATAATGTAATGACCGGGCTTATCTGGATCCGTATGAACGGAAATCGGCTGCAAAAGTCCGTTGGCCGTGATTGAATCAGCCAACCCGCCGATGGCTTCTTCTGAGAATCCGGCATTATCTTCCGTGCGAGGTTGTGTCGGATCTTCTGAAATTTTCTCAAGCGGAATTTCCAAAACGGCTTTGCCGGTCAGAATTTCCACGTTGCCGGTTTCTGTTTTGACCGTCTGGCGTTGATCGGCGCGTTTGGCTAAACGAGTTAAAAAAGCATTTTTGGCCATTATCGTATCCTCAATTATTCATCCTGCTGATTGCCTTCGGGTAAGGGCAAAAGTTTATTCGGCGCCCGCAATCCCATTTTCCGGAGAATCAATTTCCCGAAAGCAAAAAATTCATCACGGGCGGCTCTCGCTGCCGATTTCTTTAATTCCCAGCAAGGAATTTGAGCCTCCATCGCTTCGGCAAAAGAGTCGCGATTGGAGAGTCCTCCCGGGAGCACCAAGTTGCCGTAGGCTTGACGAAGCGCCTTGATGTTTCTTTGATGACGCTGAATATTGTTGCGGATTCGATTGGGAATGATGCCCAGGAATTGCAACTCAGGATTGGCTTGTTTGAATTGATCGATCAGTTCCATCATTTGACCCACGCCGTCCAAGGCGAACACTTCCGGCTCCATCGGGCTTAACACAAAATGTGAATTAAGCGCTGCCGCGCCCATGTTAGCCGTAATGGATGGAGGCGTATCCATGATGCACAAGTCAAATTTGTCGTCCCATGCGGCCAATGCCGACGAGAGTCGTTCAACGGCATCCTCAACGGTTGAGAGATCCATTTCACCTTGCACAGCCGGAACTACCGTGAGTAACGATGTAGGTGAGAGGGTGGCCGGATCAAAACCGTCTTCAAAAATTTGGTTGGCGGTAATGCCATTGACATTTGTCCACGGCTCAAGCGCAAGCGAGGCGTTCGTTTGATCGTCTAAATCAATGAGCAAAGTTCTCAAGCCACTTTGGGCCGCATAGGCAGCAAGGTGACAGGCGATCGTTGTTTTACCTTGTCCACCTTTAATCACTGCGAGTGTTAAGCGTTTCATAACGCCTCCTAAAAATTTCAACGGTTGAAATATTTTTCAATAAAAGTTTCAACGGTTGAAATATTACACCATCTAAAGGATTTTTGTCTATCCGATATACAAAATTTAAAAAATAGTCGAAGAATTTTTGATTTGCCGCAAGAAAAAACCACTATATGCATTTTGGTAATGTCCATTTTGAAATTGATCAGTATCAAAAAGAGGTTTGGACAATGCGTACCTAACTCTGCGTAAGTTTTTGAATGTTTTTCATGAAAATTTGAGCGGAGGTGACCGGAGAAAAGACACAAAAATGTTCCTAAGTCTGCGTATGAAACCACCCGGCTGTATTAAGTTTATTATCTAATTGATTTTATTAGTAATTATTTATATTTTCATCATCAATAGATGGCTAAAATGTACCCAACTCTGCGTAGATTTTTCTTTAAAGGTCTTATTTTTCTGATTCAAATCTGTACCTTCCTCTGCGTAACGAAATGTTAATGAAATGAGCTTCTTCGCCCGGTACCGTTCGGCAATTTTTAGAAAACACAATACTTGGGCTTTTGGATCAAAACATTAAAAGATTCCTTTAAATACAATCACTTAAATTAAATTATGAAAAATAAATCCATAATCCGGTTAAAACTGTCATTTTTTCTACATCTTGTGGTGTTTTTGAGAAAATTCTCTAAATTTTCTGTCGGGCTTCATTTTTAAACTCTTCTTAAACTAGATATTGTGGTTTAATCGCAAGAAGCGCAGTCAAATTCGACGACGGATGAACGTACCCAACTCTGCGTAAAAAATCGATCAATTTGGCTTTTATTTCTCTTTGAGCCTGTCGGCAAAAGAACGTCCCAATGTACCTTACTCAGCGTAGCTAACTTTTTTAGGTGTCGCTTATAGAATTAATTTAGTAATTATTTGATTTGTAAGAATATTTAATTATTTTAAAATCGCTATTTTGGTTAAAAATGTACCTAGCTCTGCGTAGAATTTCCATTAAACCGTTCATTTTTACGATTCATGTCTGTACCTAAGTCTGCGTAACAAATTGTAATTTTTTGTCTAAATACCCAGGGTAACCTGTTTTTTTGTTAATTTTCATATTCCTTTATAAATCAATGATCTATAAGAAATTATTGGAAATTCCAAATTATTTTCTTGACTTACAAGATATTGTGTTTTTATTCCTTTTGGTGAGTTTGAAGTGAGTTTTCCCCAAGATGTTGTGTAGGCAATGTCCGGTTGTTTTTTGATGCTTATCAAAATGGAATATCTCTTTTGTGTACCTAGCTCTGCGTAATGATTTTGTTATATTCAGGACGCACTTTTTTGGCTGATTTTCTTTGATTTATTTGAAGACACCGCGGAGGCGTTTGGTTATTTCAAAAGTTAATTCATTGATTTTTAATGTTTATTTCTTAATAAACTTCTTATTTCTGTACCTAACTCTGCGTAACTTTTTCTTTTCTCTGTACCCAAGTCAGCGTATGAAAGAGTCTGATTTTTTTGTATTTTGAATCGGGAGGTGTTCGAGAAAATCATTCCTATGGAATACTTAATTGAGTTTCTTAATTTTCTTATAAAACAAAAGATTACTTTTTTGAGCTTTTTAAGAAGTTTCAACCGTTGAATTTTCTATCTATTGTGGTTTTTTCTTTGAAATAAACAAAAACTTTTTTCTTTGAGGTTAAAAATGATCCGGCGGTGTTTGAATTTTGAGTTATCAACAATCGTAGCCCGCCCTACATAATTAATTAAATACATATTACATATTTATCTATATATATAGGAGCGTACCTAACTCTGCGTAAAAACGTACCCAGCTCTGCGTGGAAAAGCCTGTTTTCGGTACCTTACTCTGCGTGGATAACTCCACTTATCCACCAATTTTTTGTGGATAACTCGGCTTTTTCTCTTTTTATCTATCCGATATACATTTTTGTTTTATAATGTCGCCGAGCGAGGTGTTTATGTCGGTAAAAAATAAAGTTCAAACCAAACAAGTCAGAGTGGCAATAAGCCTCATGGAAAAGGAGGCGCTGCAAGCTCTGTGTGAAAGTCTCGGAACGACTGTTAGTCAACACGTCCGCAAACTGGCGGTTGATTTCCTGTCGTTGCCCAAGGATCAGCGTCAGCTTCAATCGTTTGATCTGAAGGCGCTCTCCAATGAGACTTCGGTGATCGCTTTATTTTCCGACGAGTACCGTCAATTGATTGTTCAAGTTTCCAAGGAACTCGGTGTGTCTTCAGCCCGTTTGATCCGGCTGTTGTTCTTATCGGAGTTGATTCAGACACCGTTTGGAAAAACAATCAAAGAGATTTTAAACCAAGCGAAGTGAGCAAGGTCACTTTTAGCTTGTTGTAGAAATGAATCGGCGCCAGAGGGTGTACCACCACCGCACTGACGCCTAAGCAAAGCAGCCATTAACAAGGGTTAGACCGCGATGCCTGACGCACATTCTAAACGAACGAACACTAAAGTACATAATTCCATGAACTCTGAATCATCGGAATTGATACTGACGCCCTCCGATTACACGTTGTCGAAGTTTGATCGACTCGCCCAAGTGCGTCGTGAGATCATGGAGAAAACGGCGCTTGAAGACGATGCCGTATCATTTTCTCCCCGTGCGATGGTCTATTGTGGCCTTCCCTACAAAAAGCCCATGGTTCAGCAAGCCGACGGCACCAAAACGCCGGCCATGCTCTACGAGCGCAAGTTCTCCCGTGTTTATATGCGTATCGGCACGCTCGCGCCCGAAGTCGGTTTGCCCTACGGCGGTATGGCCCGATTGATTCTGAGCTACATCACGCAAGCCGCCGTTCGTCGGGGTGTTCGCACCATTTGTTTAGCGGACAACATCGGCGATATGCTTCGCCAGTTTGGCATCGATAAAGTCACGGGCGGATCCCGTGGCACGATTACTACTCTTCGCAACCAATTAATCCGCTTGCGTTATTCAACGTTCTTAGTGCGTTGGGCGGAAGCGGGGGGTGCTTTCCCGGATGGAACGATTGCTCCGCCGGATATGTATTCCGAGCGCGACACCATTTTCCCGATTATTTCTGACGCTTCGTTGTGGCGAAAAGGAAACACTTCGGACATTTTAGGTTTGGAAGACGAAACGAAGTTTTTCCTGGAAATCAGTGAAGACTTCTTCAATGAGATCTGTAACCGTCCGATTCCGATTGATATGCGAGCCTATCGTGAGCTTCTATCAAGCCCGATGGCGATGGACGTCTATGTGTACCTGTCGTACCTTTCAAGCTACGTGAAAAAGCCTTTTGAATTGCCGTGGGAGGTGTTGCGCGATCAATTCCGCCCCGGCATTGCCCGTATGGCTCGCTTTAAGGCGGACTTCACGGATGCGCTCAAGGATGTGGCGATGGTGTATCCGAAGTTAAAGATGGAATTGGACGACAAGGGCGGTTTGATTATCAAGCCCGGTTCTGCTCCCTCGGTGCCGAGGCCTTCAGTCGCGCCGGCTCTGTCGGCCGGCCCTGCGCCCAAGCCTGTCAAGACAAAAACGGAAAAAGCGAAAAAGGCTAAAGAAGAGAAGGCTAAAAATCCATCCATTGCGGAAAAATAACTTCGGTTAGAATGGGTAAGGAAATTTGCTAGGAGTGTGCATTGGCCAACAAAAAAGATCTGGATGCGTTGGAATTTGCTCTCGGTGACGATGTGATTAGGGAGTGGAACGATCCATTGACGCTTGAGCTGATGTGCAACCCCGACGGCTCTGTTTGGATTGAAAAAGCGGGCAGTAGCCCAAAGTTAATCGGACAGATGGAAGCGTACAACGCGGACAATATTTGCCGTATTGTCGCCGACTCGCTCGGCAAGACCTTTTCGAAAGATCAACCGATTATCGAAGGGGAGTGGCCGATTGACGGAAGCCGTTTTGAAGGCTTGGTGCCGCCGATTGTGGCAAGTCCTTCGTTTACGTTGAGAAAGAAGGCCTCAATGGTTTTCACGCTCGATCAGTACGTCGAGCAGGAAACCATGACCCCGGAGCAACGCCGGGTGCTTGCGGATGCGATTCGTGAGCACGCCAATGTGTTGATTGTGGGCGGAACGGGCTCCGGGAAGACGACGCTTGTCAACGGTTTGATTGACGAAGTGGTGAAAAGTTTTCCCAACGAGCGCATGGTGATTATCGAAGACACCGGTGAGATCCAATGCGCTGCGAAAAATGCGGTGCAACTGCACTCCACCGTCACGACATCTATGACGGACTTATTGAAGGCGACGCTGCGCTTGAGGCCGGATCGGATTTTGGTCGGCGAAGTGCGCGGGCCGGAAGCGCTGGACTTATTGATGGCTTGGAACACCGGACACCCCGGGGGACTTGCCACTGTTCACGCTAATTCGGCTTCGGCCGGTTTGGATCGCTTGCGTTTGTTGATTTCAATGAATGCGAACGCTCCGAAAGACAGTGAAATTTTGATTGGTGAGGCGATTGACTACGTGGTCTTTATCGCCCGTGATTTACAGAAAGGGAGGAAGCTACAAGAAATCATTCGGGTCGATGGCTACGATGCCGTCACCAAAAAATACGACTTTAAGAGTCTTTAGTTTTATTTTTCTCGCGTTGTACCACCAACGCTCAACAACTTACTTTTACAAGGGGAAAGTATGCAATTGAAAGCATCCCATTTTGTCGCACTTGCGACTTTGTTTCTGATGGCCGATATGGCTATGGCTTCGACCTCCGGTTCCTGGGGTTTTGTCACCGTTTTAGACGATTTCCGTGCTGTTTTGTCCGGCCCGGTTGCCCGTGGCATTGGCGTTTTGGGCATCGTCGGCAGTGTCGGTGCTCTGATGTTTGGCGGTGAACTGAACACCTTCACGAAGACGATTGTGTACGTTGTCTTGGTGGCCGGTGTGTTGCTCACTGCCAATAGTTTCGTTGATACCGTCGCGACAGCCGGCGGTTCCTACTCTTCCGGTGCTCAAGTCCTTTAGTGAGACGGGAGGGGATCACTTGATCCCGGGGGCCCTGTTGGGCCCCTCCTGACAACCGCAAAGAGACTGACGGAGGCGGTATGGAACTGAGAACCGCACGATTTTATTCCGCTTGTAATCGCCCGGACTTGATGGCCGGATGCGACCGCAAGCTTTTTGTCCTTTTGGTCACGCTCGTAGGTTGTATGTTTTTTATGACCCCAAAGATGATCACCGCCATTGCCGGCGTGATCTTATTCGTGATCGCTTATTCGGTGCTTCGAAAACTGGCCAAAAACGATCCATTGCTCGTGCCTGTTTACCAACGACATATTACCTACAAGCGGGTTTACGCTCCGCAAGCAACGCCCTGGCGTGAAAACACGCCCGGCGACAAGGTGCGTTGGAACGGCTCCATGAGCGATTCGATCAAGGACAATGTTTAAAGAAACAAACTCGCTATGTTGGTGACATTAACCCTAGTGATCGCGATCTTAGGCATTTTGTTGGTGGCGATACTTTTTCGCCGTTCGACGGAACTGGACGCGACGCTCAAAGACAGAAAACACAAATCAATGAACCCGGGCGTGGCTGATCTTCTGCCATGGGCTGCGGAAGTCGATGATGGAATCATTGTTTGTAAAAACGGATCCTTCTGTTCGGCGTTCATCTACGCTCCGAAAGACTCAGACTATGAGACGCCGGACGAAAAAGAATTGCGCTCTTTTTACCTGAACGAAGCGTTTAAGAGTTTGGGCAACGGATGGATGGTGCACGTTGATGCCGTGCGACGCCAGTCGCCAGGCTATCCGGAACCTAATCGAAGCTTTTTCCCGGATCGGGTAAGCCGTGCCATTGACGAAGAACGCCGGCGTTTTTTTGCCTCCAAAGACCTGATGTATGAAAGTTACTTCATCATCACGATCACGTGGAAGCCTCCGATGTTGGTGGCCCAAAGGCTCGTTGAATATATGTTCGACGACGACCGGGCAAAGCCCAATCGGACAAAGCGCACCGAAGAACTCATTGAGACGTACAAAAAGGGCCTCAGAGGCATTCAAGATCGTCTCACCTTAGCTTTCCCTCACATGGCGCAACTAAAAACGCGTCACGCCGTCAGCGAGGATGGCAAAGACATTTGCTACGACGATTTTCTCTCGTGGCTTCACTTCTGTGTGACGGGCCTAAATCAAAAAATCCAATTGCCTCCCGTGGCGATGTATTTGGATCGTGTCATTGGGGGGCAAGATTTCTGGGCAGGTACCACGCCCAAAATCGGTAAAAAGTTTATTTCCACGGTATCGATTGAAGGTTTCCCGTCGGCTTCCATCCCTGGGATTCTCAATCAATTGTCCACCCTTGGTGTGGAATATCGTTGGTCAACGCGCTTTATTTGCATGGACACAATGACCGCCGAAAACCACATCGATAAGTACCGCCGTCACTGGGCGCAAAAAGTTCGAGGTTTTTTCGATCAAATCTTTAATCGCAGCACCGGACGCATCAATGTGGATGCTGCCGCCATGGTCGAAGATTGCGATCACATGAAAAGCGGGGTGACCGGGGGTTACTTCTCGGCGGGCTATTACACCTCGGTCATTGTTTTGATGGACGAAAGCCGAGATAAGCTCGATACCGCTTCTCGAACGGCGTTAAAGCTCATTCAGAAACTGGGCTTTGCCGGTCGCATTGAAGAACTCAATTGCGTGGAAGCGTGGCTTGGCTCCTTGCCGGGTAATGGCATTGCCAACGTGCGCCGGCCGTTGATTACGACGCAAAACTTGGGTGATCTTCTGCCGACCTCCGGCATTTGGACGGGTGAAGAATCGGCGCCGTGTCCTTTCTATCCGCCGGACAGTCCCGCCCTGATGCAATGCGTGACGACTGGCGCCACGCCCTTCCGGTTGAATCTTCACGTGGGTGACGTGGGCCACACGGTGATTTTGGGCCCGACCGGTTCGGGTAAGTCCACCCTATTGGGCACCATTGCGGTTCAAGCGCTTCGCTACCAAGACATGACGATCTTTTCGTTCGATAAAGGTCGTTCCATGAAGTGCCTTTGCGAAGCCGTGGGCGGTCAGCACTATGAGATCGGCGGACAGGTGACGATTGGCAGTCAGGGTAAAGATACGGGCTCTAACCGCAACGAAGTCGAAGCACTGCATGAGCAAAAGTCGCTTAATTTCGCTCCTCTGCACGACATCAAGCTCGAAACGGAAAGAGCTTGGGCGCAGTCTTGGATTGAAGATCTGTTGACGTTAAACGGCATTGATTTAACACCGGCTCGACGCAACAAGATTTCGGACGCCTTGATGGCCACGGCCAAGTCTAATCGCCAAACATTGTCGTTTTTCAGAACCGCGATCCAAGACTCGGAGATCAAGGAAGTGTTGGATCAATACGTCTCTGACGACAATCGCCAGGGACTTCTTGATGCTGACGAAGACGGTATCAGTGAATGCAATTTCAGTTGCTTTGAATTAGACGAGTTAATGAGTCACGGTGAAAAAACCGTGCTTCCCGTTCTGTTGTACTTGTTCCACCGCATTGAGCGGTCTTTACACGGTCAGCCCGCGCTAATCATCCTTGACGAAGCTTGGACGATGCTCGGCCACAAGATCTTCCGGGAGAAGATCCGTGAGTGGTTGAAGACTTTGCGCCGTGCTAATTGCTCGGTGGTGATGGCCACGCAGTCCATCAGCGACTTGATTAAGTCCGGGATCGCCGACGTCATTACCGAGTCGTGTCCGACAAAGATCTTTTTGCCCAATCCGCGTGCCAATCAAGAGGGCAGCGTTGAGCTTTACAAAGCCATGGGTTTGAACGCGTGCCAAATCGACATCATTCGGCAAGCGCGTCCCAAACGTGAGTATTACGTCGCCAGTCCCATCGGTCATCGACTCTTCAATCTTGCCTTGGGGCCCTTGGCGCTCGCCATTATCGGTGCAAGCGAACGTGAAACGCTTGAGCATATTCAAATGCTCAAAAACATTCACGGGCCCGCCTGGGTGGACTTTTACCTCAGTGAAAAGAATCTAAATCTAAAGGATTACGAAGATGCCCTTCAACATTAATGACATTCTCTCGAAGCTGCGGAAAAAGAAGGACGTGAAAAAATCGGCCGTTGCTTCTCAGCAAACCGTTGAGAAAGCCGAGAAGGAACGGGAAAAGCGTTTGAAAAACGCCCCGAGAAATCCGTTTTTGGATGCCCGCAGCGAATGGAATAACGTGAACGGCTCCGTGCTCGCAAGCCGTCAGGCTTGGATGGTGACGGCGATTTTGGCTTTGCTTGTCACGCTCGCGTCGGTGGCCGGAATGATATACGTCGGCAGTCAGTCGAAAATCATGCCTTTCGTGGTCGAAGTTGATAAAGCCGGAACGGTGATTGGCGGGGGAACGGTGGATATGAACCCCAAAGCCAGTGATCGTGTGAAGCAAGCTTTTGTTGCAAGTTTCATCACGCAAGCCCGCATGGTGACGCCCGATTCCTCTTTGCAGCGCAAAGCGCTTGATTTTGTCTTTGCAGTGATGCGCCCGACCGATCCCGCCGGCGTCAAGCTCACTGAATACTACAACGCCACGCCTCAGTCGAATCCTTTTGCCCGCGCGGAAAAGGAAATGGTGGACGTGCAAATCACGTCGGTGATTGCCGCGAGCGAATCGACCTGGGAAGTGGAATGGATCGAAACCTCCCGGGGCCGTGACGGCGCTGTTTTACAGCGTCAGCAAATGCGCGCTTTGGTGACGGTAGCCACCGATCCCTCTCGAATTACCAACAACGCTGAAATGCGAAGGAACCCCCTGGCCTTGTTTGTCACGGACGTCTCCTGGTCGCCGCGTCAGCTTTAATACCGGAGATTACACATGAAAACATTGAAACTCACTGTTCTGACCGCTTTGATTTTAAGCGCCACGGGTGCCTTGGCGGTTGACGACGAAACCTACAATACCTATTTTGACGCGGCGCAAAACCCGGTTTTAACCCGTGCCGAAGTCGCTGGCCTCAATATTGCCCGTCAGTACAACAAAGGGGTTTTAAACCCGGTGCCGGGCCCCAATGGCTCCATCATGTTCTCGTTTGGATCCGGAACGCCTTCAATTGTTTGCGCACCGCTCCAGATTTGCGACGTGACGCTGCAAAGCGGGGAACGCATCAATTCGATTAACGTGGGCGACCCGGCCCGTTGGCATATTGAGCCGGCGGTGACGGGCAATGGCTCCTATCAGCAACAACACGTCATAATCAAGCCCCTGGACGTGGGTTTGAACACGATGATGGTGGTGGCCACGGATAAACGTGCCTACCACATCAAATTAAAGAGCCATAAGACCGCTTATATGCCCTTGGTGACCTTTTCCTATCCGGAAGAACTTGCCGCGCGATTTAAGGCTGTTTCTCAAGCTCAAGCCGTGGAAAAAGAAGAAAAGACGATTCCGGAAACCGGAGAAAACTTAGACAACTTGTTCTTCAATTTTGAAATCGACGGTTCGGCGCCTTGGAAGCCGGTTCGCGTCTATTCCACGGATCGTCAAACGATCATTCAATTGCCTGAAAAGACGAAGGCCAATGAAATGCCGACCCTTTTGGTGCTTAGAAACGACAACGGTCGTTATGACGAAGACGACTTGGAAATCGTCAACTATCGCGTCAACGGCAATCGCATGATTGTCGATCAACTCTTTGAGCACGCGGTGTTGATCGCCGGTGTGGGCAGTAACCAAGATCGCGTCACGATCACGCGGGGAGAGTAATCATGCTGAAACACACAAAACTCGTTCTTTCGGCTTTGTCGGCTTGCGCACTGCTTTGCTCTTGCGTGGCGACAGTTAAACAAGGCCCCGTGACCTCAGCTCAAGTCGCGGTCGCCATGGATTCTCAAACGGTCGCTGCGCAAAAGACGGCCGATCAAATGGCAAAACTCTGGTTGCCGGCTAAAACGACATTCGCCGTTGGCATGGCTGCCGATCCCAATGACGGCTTTAGCACCGCGCTTTTAAACGAACTGCGCCAAAAGGGCTATGCGCTCGTTGAATGCTATTCGTATCAAGCGCCCAACACGCTTGAAAACCGCTCGGGCAAAGCCAAAGGCATTGAGGTGATTTCCATGGCCGAAACCTTGGCCAAAGGTGCGAGCAAATTAACGTGGGACTTCTCCGCATTGGGCCCCTGCACTCAGGGTGAAGCGTGCTTTTACCGTCTCACGGTTTATGTAAACGACACGCAACTGTCGCGCGCCTATCAATTGTCCGCCGATCAATTGATGCCGGTCGGAGCTTGGTCGCTGGGAGGTGGCAATGACAACCAATGACCGTCCTCAAGGACAAAATGAACGCATTGAGCCCACGATGGACGATAAAAATGAGCCCATCATGGACGCTCAGGCTGGCGATGCTGAAGATCCCGATCCGGCTTTGGACGTTAATAACACGCCGACGTCGCCCGGCTCCGGTGTGCGCACGGCTAACCGTTTGCCGCAAATGTTGCTCTTTGGCTTTTTAGCGATTGTCTTGGGGTTCATGGGCTTGGGATTATTCGGCTCCGATAAGCCTCAAATCCCTGAAGATAAACAAACGGACGTCAACACGCAAGCGAACAAACCCTCGCACGCGACAACCGACACGGTGGATAGCCTCGCCGGTGATCGCATGGGGGTGATTGAACAAGCGAAGTCGGACGAACCGCCTCCGCCTCCTGAGCCCGAACCTATGCCGGTTGCTCCGCAACAACAACCGATGATGGCTTCGGGGCCTGATCCCCAGGCTGAGTTGGAAGAACGTTTCCGCCAAATGAAGCTTGCCGCATTTACGGCGGCGGTGACTTCTCGTTCGTCGGTGCCCTCGTTTTCAAATGGCGCCATGGACAACATGAACGGTACGTCCGCACGTCGTCCCCAAACCTATGACGAGTATCAATCGGAAATGAGTCGGGTGCAACGCCAGATTAACGAGCTCAATAACGCCCGTCCGGGCAGTACCGATGTGACCGATCTTTACCGTCAACGCATGGCTCAAATGCCCGGAGGCGGTGGTGCCGGTATGGGTGGCATGAGCGCCGTGGGCTATGGGGATGATTCCATGAGCCGTCCGGGTGGCGAGCACTTGCTCAAGGAACAACCCGACGAGGCGAAGTGGACGCTGGACTCCAACGTCCATGTTCCTCAGACGCCTTATGAGGTTTTAACCGGAACGGTGATTCCGGCTGTGCTGATTACCGGGATTAACTCTGATCTTCCCGGCCAAATGGTCGCTCAAGTGTCTCAGAACGTCTATGACACCGCTAAAGGCAATCATTTGATTATTCCTCAAGGTACGCGCTTAATCGGTCAATACTCAAGTTCCGTGGCCTATGGTCAGGAACGTGTGTTGGTTGCTTGGAACCGGTTGATTTTCCCGGACGGCAAGTCGCTTGACATCGGATCCATGCCGGGGGCGACAGGCGCCGGCTATTCGGGTTTTGAAGATAAAGTCAATCACCACTATTTCCGCGTCTTTGGCTCGGCTTTCTTGATGTCCATGATTACCGCGGGTGTCGTGTATAGCCAAGATCACAACGACCGCAACAATGACGACGAGTATTCGGCAAGCGACGCGATGTCCGAGCAATTGGCTAACCAAATGGGCCAAACGGCTGCGCAGTTGATTCAACGAAACCTCACAATTGCGCCGACGATTGAAATTCGTCCGGGTTTCCGCTTCAACGTGGTGGTCACCAAGGACATGGTGTTTAAGAAACCTTATCAAAGCTTTGACTATCGGTAAGGGGAGGGGAGTATGAAATTACGCTTTCACACTCGTTTGGCTGCGTGGATCTGTTCGGCAATCGCATTGGGATCTTCGGGGGCGTTCGCTGCCGGGATCCCGGTTATTGACGCCTCCAATCTTTCGCAGCAAACCATGAACACAATCTCGACTTTGACTCAGGAAGTTCAGCAAGTCGAGCAATACGCCACACAAATTAACCAGTACCAGACTCAATTGCAGCAATATCAGAATATGCTGCAAAACACGCAGGTGCCTAATTTGTGGATTTTGCAGGATACGGTACGGGTGCTCAATAACACGAGAAACCTTTTTGCCAATGTCTCCATGGGCAATATTGGTCAATACCTCAAAAACTATGTGGCTCCGCAGTTCTATCAAACCAATCCGTGTTTAACGGGTGGTACCTGCACACCACAAGCCTGGACTCAATTGATTAACTCCAATCAGCAATTGACTCAAGATCGTATCGACCGATTGAACACTTGGTTCGATCAACAAAGCTCGCTTGATTCCAAACTCAAAGAGTCGGACGAGCAATTTGACCGGATTAAAGCGCAAGCCCAAACGGCTCAGGGGCAACTTCAAGCCATTGGCTACACGAATATGCTTTTGGCGCAGTTAGCCGACATCAATATGCAAACGCGCGATTTGCTCCTGGAAATGATCCGCAACGAAAAAGCCAAAGAGTTGGCTGCCGAAGCGCAACATCAAGCAATTGGCAATGCGTTACGAGTGCGCTCGAATCCTTATGACATGAGTCCGGCTCGTCAGGTGTATGTGAATTTAGGCAGATAAGTATGCGTCGATTACTACTGACCGGTCTGGGGTGGCTTGTGACTCTCACCGCCGTGGCGCAAACCACGACGGATATGACCAACACACCCCCGACGCAAGTTCAAAACGCCATGGGGCTGACGGTGACGTTGCCCAACTATGGCGCGGGAACCCTGGACTCGGTTTACAACTCATTTATCAATGCGATTGGAGGCATTAACCTCTCCGGTTACATTACGGGACTATTTTGGGCATTAGCCGGGATTGCCTTAGTGTGGCAACTCATTCAGCTCATGCTCAGTCGCGGTGAAATCGGGGATTTGATTGCCGGATTGGTGCGCTGGATGCTTTTCACCGGTATCGCTTGGATGTTTGTCGCGCCGGGTGGCTACGTCTTCCAAATGATGTCGGTGACACTGTTTGGTGACGTATCTCAATCGATGGGGGAGGTGACTCCTTCTGGGATTGTCGATATTGGCATCAACATCCTTAGTACAGCTTACAGTGCGGTGAAATGGAATTCACCGACAACCTGGGCTAATTTCGGCGTGGCGTTTGCCGTCTTTATGATGATGCTCTCCGTGGCGTTGGAATTCCTGGTGATGATGATCGCCGCCAACGTGTACATCAATGTGGGTGTGGTCACTTTAGGCTTTGCCGGTAGCAATTGGACGAAAGACTTTGCCTTTGGTTACTTCAAGGGTATTTTCATTGCTGCGCTTCAAATTTTAGGCCTTGTGGTTGTTGTGAGAATTGCTCAATCCATGTTTGTTGACATCAGTGCAAACCTGATTTACCCGGATGATGTTGAGCCTAGTCCCGGCATGATGTGGGACGCCTGTCTTCAAGCGTTCATTATCGGACTGGCCATGAAGTTACTGAGTAACCGTGTGCCTACCATGCTCGCGGGGATCCTCTCGGGTAACTTTGCATACAGTTCTGGCAATGCTTTGGGTAGCGCCGTGACAATGGCCGCCGGTGCGGGTGCGTTAGCTGGTGGTATTGCGACTTTGGGTGCTTCCGGTATTGCGAATCGCTTTACCGGCGCCGCCGTTAAAGGTCTGGGATCCACGCTTAACGGCCTTGCACAAAGTGGCTCTGCCATGAATTCGACGTTGCAGTCTGGCGGTAGCTTATCGAGCATTCTTAGCGCTGGGCGTTCCGGTTTTTCGTCCGGATTCTCTGAATTCTCAAAGGCTGCTGGTCAGTCGAAAGATGCTTCTGCTGCCGGTGAGCCCCGATCCGGGGGGGTGGGTGCTTCGCCGGCTAGCAGGGCTACGAGCGCCAATGGCGCACAAGGAGCTTATCCTGCTTCGGGTGCTCATCCTCAAGCTGGGGGATCGGCTACGCAAGCTCCATCGACACGAACCGCTCAGGTTGGTGAATCGGGCTCTCAACCGATCTCTGACGCTCAAGCAGCGCTCCAAGGCGCGCAGAATGTGGTGGCTGGGACGGCCGCCGCGGTTGGAATCGATGGGGTGCCTAATCCCAATACTCAGGCGACTGTTCCCGAGGGATCAAGTTCTGAAACGACCAATGTCGGTTTTTCATCGAACGGAGTTGGGAATGTCGGTGCTCAGACGACTACCGGCGCCACACCTCAAACGGTCACGTCAACGCCTCAATCCATGGCAGCAAAGGCCGTTCATGCGACCGGGAAAGGGTTGTACAAAGCCGGTGAGTATATGTCTCAACACCGCTCTTGGAAGGGTGTTGCTTATGGTTTGGGTGCCATTGCCGGTAATGCGTTAAGCGTTCGTAATTTCACCGGTTTTGGCTAATAAAAATTGAGCCGATGCGCAGAAAAAACTTTCGATAGAATAAGAGCTATCAAGTTATTTTCTCGGAGAACGGTATGTTGAAAAAAGCTTTAATTCCGCTTTTAGCACTTTGTGTAGCGACAGTCTCTTTGACCGGATGCAAAGACGAAGGCCCGGATTTTGATCCGCGCAAAACGGCCAAGGCTATGAAACCGGCCAAGCCCGTGAACGTCACATTTGATGTCAAGGCGCCTCCCGCAGCGCCGGCTCAAAAACAAACACCGAAGAAGTAATTCATAGCCATGACGGGGATGCCTCGCGGTCTAATGACTGTGGACATCCCTTATTTTTTTACTGCAAAAGGAGAGCCATGTGCTCGTTAATGGAAAAAGACGTTTTGTTGGAAGAAGTCTCGGCGACGGCTGCGTTTATCTCACAACGGACGCCTATTGGTGAAGAAAAACCGGAGTTTCTTCGTTGCTCAGAAAGTGGATCTTCAAAAGTTAGAGTTAGATAGTTTTTAACGTAGTTCACTCGATGTTCAAAAATGATTCTGGAATTTTAAACGGAATGCACTGGACAATCGGTGCGTTTGATTTTGATATTCCATTCTTGGGTAAATTTGGAAACTCAATATTCTTTTTCAATCAAAATTTACCGGTCATCACTTGGAATTGGCTGAAAATTCTGGAGCAAAATCCGTGTACTTTGTCTCAAACCAAAACAATTTTGAACGGTCAATCCATTGATGGTCTTGATGTTATTGATTTTCTTCAGGTTAAAAATTATGCAATCGGCGCTCAGGAACTTGTCCGTTTGTTAAGAGAAGGGGAATTCAGAGTAGATATTGAGTCCGCTAGTGCGTTGCACCGCTATGTCGGTTATAAGGATGCGCTTGAGTGGGGCACTCTTCGTAATCTAAATACTGGGATACATGATGTTGAATATGTCCCACCTTCCTTTGAAAAGTTACCTATGCTTGCAAAGGATGGCTTTGATTTTTTAACCTCTGAGGTTAGGGATCCAAAGGAACAAGCCATCGCAGTCTTCTTATTTATGGCTAGAACTCAATTTTTCTTTGATGCAAATAAGCGAACCGCTTCTTTGATGATGAATGGCTGTCTAATGTTAAACGGCTATTGGCCAATTACAGTATTGAATCAGGAAAGTGTCGAATTTCATCAAAAATTAGGCCAATTCTACGAAACCGGTAACGCCAATGACATGATGGCCTTCTTTGAAAAGAGCGTTAAAAATATTTATATCCAAAATCAAAAAAGCAAATCAAAATCTCGTTAAAAGATTAGAAGGAAAAAGATAAACGGCTTTTTAAAAGTATTCAGAAAGTGTTTTAAAAATTGATGCCTCAAACTTTTTCCTAATCTGCTAAGTTATTTATTGAACCGTACCACCGGTTCTCAATTTTTCAATGCGCAAGGGGATTGAAATGCCAGAAAAAACAGGGCATTCGGGAGATTATTTCCGTGATGACCAAACAGACGAGTACATCGAAAGTCTGCACCAAAAAATTGACCGCCTTCTTTCCATGTTGGGGCTTTATGCAGACCTTACCGGGATTGACCGGGAAACCATTTCTAATGCTGTCGATTATTGCGATCAATGGGGGATTAGTCTTGACGAAGTGTTTGACCATTACAACACTTTCTACGCTGATACGCCATTAGAACATCAATCAGAGCAAATTATCAAAGTCATCGGTGATTTTGTTGTCACAAAGCTCAACGAAGATTTCGGGAAAGCGTCGGGGATTGAAGACTTTTTTGAATTGTCCGGAAACGACAAGCACGAGTTTTGGTTCCATTACAGCGATTCCGCTGAAAATTGTTTGACGGACTTGGCTCAGAAACGTCCTGAGGTTTTCAACTTAATGAGCAATCAAACTCTTGACTTGCTCGTCAATGACTTTGGGTTGGACAAGATCCTCAAAGACACAAAAGCAAAAACACACACTCGCTAATAGCTGTGCCACCGGCTAATTTTTAACCAATGACAAGGAATTGGAATATGTCAGATAAAAGCTATATCGAAGCCCTTGAAGCTGAAATTCAAAGACTTCATGCAAATGAAGATCATTTGAAAACAGTGATTAATTTGTATGCGGATCTCTCCAATGTGGGTCGATCGTTTGTAGAAAATGCCCTTTCGTTATGTAAGCGTTGGGACGTCGATGTCGATGCCGTCTTTGACGAGGATTGCTTGATGTTTTTTGACCAAATTAAGACAGAAGACAAGGAAATGGAGGTGATTTGTGACGTTGGCTGTTATGTCGTTCGCAAACTGAACGAAGATTTAAAGCAATGCACTGGTATTGAAGACTTTTTTGAATTAAGCGGGAATGATGGGGCTGATTTTTGGTTTGATTGCACCGACGAGAAGTGTGAACTTTTGGAAAAACTCGCCAAGGAGGATCCTCGTGCTTTTGACGATTTAGAGGATCGAACCAAGTACGCTTTAAACGAAGTTTATGGTCTGGAGGACATTCTCAAAGCAACGAAAAAGAAGTCCTTTTCTCGTTAATGGCCGTACCACCGGCTCTATTTAACCAATACCAAGGAACTGCTCATGTCTGAAGAAACCACCTTTGAGGCGCTTCAAGCGGAAAATGAACAACTGCGCGCAAAAGTGTCGCGCTTTAATTCTCTGATTGATTTATATGCACAAGTATCTGGCTTGGATCCCTTCGTGCTCGATCAGGCGTTTACATTGGCCGAAAAGTGGTCAGTAGATATTTATGAAGTCGCTTCGGATTTTATTGGTACCGCCGATTTCTCTGAATCAAACGCAGATTATGAGTTTCTTTGCGCCATTGGCCATTTGGTTGAAACCAAAATCAATGAAGACGTTTTCAATCACACCGGCATTGAGGATTTGGTTTTATTGGATTCTGAAGAACTTTGGTTTTCGATTTATAACGAAGGAAAAACGGATACTCAGGATCTGTTTACCTGCGATGTCTATATGTGCCAACGGTTCAATGAAGCGCTTAAAAAAGATCCTGAGCTATTGCAGAAACTAGATGCGCGAACCTTAACGGCTTTGAAACAAGTTTATGGCCTTGATGATTTCATCAAGGCGATACAAACAAGTCATCACAGGTAAAATGTGAAGTTAGGGGAAGATCATCGGTTTTTCCAGATCTGATAAACTTGAAATCGCCGTTGAAAATAGTGTTAAAAATGTTTTCTGTTTAAACATATCGCTTAACAACACATTTTCGTCCTTAGATCGTTAATTTGTTCTGGAAAAATCATGCTTCCTCAATTTGATAAAGATCTGCACAAAGTAGTTAATGAGTCGGTATCTCTTCTTCCTGATAAACCCGATAATGAGCTTTATAAATCATTTCTCACCGTAGCCAATGATTCTTCTGGGTTCCTTAAGCTATTGTTTAGTAAATCCCAACAAAAGAATAATTCGATAGCGGCTTTAGCTGGATCTTATGTATTGATAGAAGCTATCACGATGTGGAAAATGGCGAGTTTTAAAAACTTTAGCCTTTCAGATTATCATAATCTTTTTTGGACCTTAAGTTTTCAAGAATTCCTTCGTGTTAATGGTCAGAATCAAATATCATTCGACACATTTAAACAAATACTTGTTATAAGTTCTAAGAATTACCAGAAAGTAAAATTACCTTCACCTGGAGGTCAGCCAGATTTAAAGGAAACAATCATTGACATTATTGAATCGTTTGTGGAATCAATTGGTTGTAGATATAAAGAAACTTCTATTTCGGGATTGGGCAAAAAGTTACTAAGCTATTGCGAATTTGTTAATGATTATTTAGAAAGTTGTTGGAACAATGACGAGTTTAAACTTCTCATTGACCCCAATCAGGATCTCTATGCATTTATTACTCAGAATTACCCATTGCCTGTTTCATATCAAAATATTGTGATGGAAAAACTTGAAAGCCCGAAAAAAGAAAACAATATTGATGCAAAAAAAATTTCACTTGAGACAATACAGCTCATGCTTACTGCCGCCTCTACGACATATTTCCCTGACACAAAAATCTCATTTCATTTCAGTGACTTGTTAACTTTACCCTACCAAACGAATCGATATCAACCTAAGAGAGAAGACATATTGAGTTATAAAAGGGATTGTGCCTTTTTGTACATGGCATTAACTGATTGTTTAGATATAAACGGATATCAACCTCAAATCAGGGAGCTTGTTAGAAAAATTGGAGAATTTCGGAATACCCCGGAAAAACTAGAAGAAAATCAAAAAGCAGCTGAATATGTCTTCAGTTTGGTAACAGAGATATTGATCTGTTATCTTCCTTTGTACATGAAAACTGCCAAAGGCATGAAAATTGCAGAGCAATTTAAGCAATTAATGTTCAAAAATAATCCAGACTTTACGTCACCTCAATCTTTTCTTAAAGAATTTTTAAATTTATCCAATCCTCATGAAGCAAAATCCGTTATTTTTACCGAGACAGTTGCCACCAGCTTATTAACTAAGACAGATCATCAACTTAACGACAAAATGCTGAAAGAAAAAGTTAAAAGTTTCTCTTTCACCATATACGCTTTTTCGCAAAGTATTAGTTGCTCTCTTCAAAATCTTTGGCTAACAGTTCAGGATCTAACGGAAGAAAAATTAGGAAAGGTTTCAGATATTGAAGAAAGAATTGCAGAACTGCTTAATATACAAAATGGTTAGGAGTGGAACTTAAAGACCTAATCACTTTGGAGAAATTCAACATAGACATAATTATGTTGAGCAAAATTTAAGACTTTTTGGGGCAGATCTTTCGATTTTGCCCCGTTTTTATTGGCTTTTTGAACCTTTGATGTCAAATGGTTATCGACTTATTAGGAAGATAGCCTTCACCTTCCCCCATGGTTAAATAGCCCAGTTGGTTGGAAAGAAGCTTTGTCTGGCCAATCGTTGTTTCAATGGAACGGTGCGAGTGCCCATAGATCCAGTAGTCGATATTGGTATTGGAAATCCAATTACCTAATTCTGTTGTAAACCCAGAAGCTAATGGAGAATCACGGAAATAATCCGTGATGGCTGCAAAGCTCGGGACATGGTGTGTCACGACTATCTTCTTCTCAGCTTGTGATTCCTCAACGCTTTTTTGAACAAACGCAAACGCCGCAGCATGGAGTTCGTTGTAGTCCGAAACCGTTATGCGTTGATCTCCAAAATAAATGGCTCGGTAATCCAACAACCCGGAGCCTACGGCCATGGTGGCCTCCGGCGGGACGTTTGACCACAATGTTGAGCAAATAAAGTCGATGTTATCGATCCGGATCACGCTGTTATTGCAACACAAGACGTTATCCCGGATCTTAACATTCAAGGGCTCCACTAACTCCTTTTTGTTGTCCCAAATCCCGTAATAGTCATGGTTGCCAGGGACAAAAATTGTGTGTTTGAAATGTTCTTCGCACCAATCCCAAAAAGCGTCATAGCGATGCAAATAAAAGAGATCCGCCACGTCTCCGGCCAGTACCAACACGTCACCTTCAGGTAGCAAGCCTTTTGAAGTAACGTACTGGTAATTTAGCGGGAACGCTAAATGCAAGTCCGAGGCGTATTGGATCTTCATATTTATCTTTCATTTAAGGGATTTTCTTCAACAATTGAATAAAATCTTCGTACTTGTATATGTCTCGATTATCAGTTTCTACATATTGGTTCACCATGAAATACTTGAATTTTTCAGTTCCGGCAAGTTTTTCCCATTCTTCACCGAGTTCAAGTTTTTTCAAAGTTTCTTTACTGTCGATTAGATGATCACCCTTGGTTTCAACTATTAATATCGTTCCTGCTTTAGTACAAATAATAAAGTCAGGGTAGTGTCCAACCGGCCCGTTTATGTAAAAGCCTTTTCGTGATAGATTACGGTGCCACCATCGAATATTATTAAGTCCAGTTAAGTCGTAAACGAACTTTTGTTCAAATTGATTACCTTTCTGTTCACCTATATATAAAGATTTATTGGGCGATACTGATGCTTTAATTTCCAAATCAATCTGCTTACGGAAACGGTAAAGCGGAGCACATTTAATTTCTCCAGTTTCTAATTTTTCTCTGAACTGGGCCCAGGCAAATTTTGATTTTTCTTCTTCTATTTTATTTTTTAGAGCCAACGCAAAAGTTTTTGGTTCTGATCGTACTGTATCCTTTTGTGCAATGGTTAATCTATCAAATATTGAATTGATAAACCAATCAATTTCTCTATCATTCAGTGTTTTATCAGCCGCTAATTGAACCAAGCATTCTCTTTTGAATTTCATTTCAAGAACGTCTCTCGGCTCTTTTGTTTCTATAAAATTTAACAACGCCCGGTCATTTTTTGTTTCTGTTGTTAGTCTTCTGTAAGAGATCCCACTATCTTCATCCGCATCAATCTGGGCAATTTCTTGCATTTTGGCTGTAATGTCAATATTTGAATCGATCTTTTTAAGAGAGAAATCATCCAATAAATGCTCGGGTTTTAATTCAACCCAATCTTCTTTGTGGTCTATAAAGTCGAACGAGTTAGATATTTGGATCAAAAATTGAGGTAAAACGATGTTCTCAATATCAGACTGAAATTCTTTTCTTACACTTAATTTAAGCATTTCATTTCTAATTCCAGAAGGAATATCATCACCACTTAAATCAAAATCATCAGCGGCATTTTCAATATCTTGTTTCTCTTGCTCTTCTTCGGCGGCTTTAATGATTTCTTCCGTCATCTGTTCTTTGGATGGCAAAGATTCATCGTTTTGATTTTTAGAGTTACTATTGAGCCTTGCACTAACGGCTTCAGGATTAAATGTAGTTTCTTCCTCTAATTGAATATCATCGATAAGTTCAATTTCTGTTTCCTGTTTTTCTTGTTGTGTTGTGGTGAAACCATCTTTTGCTTTAGTTTCTTCCACGTCATTCTTAAAACGATAATTTTCTTTTGAAAATCCAGCTCTCTTTAGCCCGATTTCAATATTTTGAATGGTGTCACTAAAGTTTTGAGAAGACGTCAAAACATAAGCCATGTTATGAGCTGGATGGGGCATTCTCTCAGCATAAGGTTGTCTCAATACGCGTCCTACTAATTGTTCAACTTCAACCTTGCTAGAGCGGTTGGCTAGTGAAGCTAAAATATATGCGAATGGACAATCCCAACCTTCTTTAAGCGCATTGATGGTAATAATGTAGCGAATTGGGCAATCCGGTTTTAGTAGGTCTTTCCCCTTTAGATCATCCTTTTCAGCCGTTTTTATTGCGATTTCACTTTCTTTAATGCCAACTTTCATAAGATTGGCTTTTACTTTTTCAAATGTTTCGCTGTCGTTATTTGTTTTTGGCTGTGCTTGTATTAATACAATAGGGCGCAGATATGGCGTTTCTGGATCATTCGCTAGCTCTTCTAATCTATCCCTTAAATCAATAGCATTGACAACGACATCATCAACCCGTAACCGGTTATACAAAATAACCGGAAGCTTTACCATGTTTTCTTTCTTTAATTGGGTTGCGTCAACAATGGAAATAATATTACTAGTTTCTTTTGGAGTCGCCGTGAGTTCTAAGACAAAGCTTGGATTGAAATTTCTAAGCATTTCAATCGACAAGCTAGTCGTCGCATGATGTGATTCATCGACGATAACTAAGGGATTCATTTTGTTAATAACTTGAATCAGTGCTGATTCATCTGCATCTTTTACAGTAAATCCCGCCGGCCCCAAGTGTTCGGACAATTGAGTTAAATTTGAATTTTCCTGGTATGACCTTCTTTGATCTTTACTCTTTGCTCGGAAAGAGTCGTAGGATAAAACCAGTATAGTCAATTGGTTGTAAACAGTAGATATATTAAAGTTTTGTCCACCAAGGGATTCATCTTTTGTCAGCACACAAACTCTACTTCCAAAATCGACATCTAATTGTTGTCGATAAGGATGTTTAGAGTTGGTCAATGATTTAACGGTTTGTTGGAGAATGGCGTCCGATGGGACAAGCCAAACCACAGTCTTAATTTTACGAGAGCCTAATTCATCAAAAATAGGTTTAATAGCATTACAAGCAATAAATGTTTTACCGCCGCCGGTTGGGACTTTTAAACAAACCATAGGTACTGATTGAATCGGCGCGTGCCAATTTCCTAGTACTGAGTGAGAAAAAACATCAACTCCCTTATACTCCCATAATTGGCGATAGGCTTCTGCATTCTCATTTGTTCGTAAAAGCTTCAAAAAATCTTTAAGATCAGCGATCACCTTTTTTTGATAATTTTTCATTTCCATGATGCTTCACCTTTAAAAACGCGCAATCCCACGGGGAATTTTTTTGAATGTTATGTTGTATTTCATTAATTCTTGCTCTGACAATGTACAAACATCAGCATAAATAACATACGACTTAGCCTTTTTAGTCAATGTTCGCAATGTACTTAAAGCAAGTTTTGTAGTTTTATCCTTTTTATAAAGGAAGTAATAAGCCACAAAATTATTTATACCCAATAGACCATTCTTGTCTTTACTTCCTTGTTTGTAATCTGAATGTGTTTCTGTAAACCAAATGTACTGATCGATGATTTCATCATCGAGTTTTTCATTTAAATAATCCCCAACGAAAATAGGATCGCCTACTTCATAGTATGAAAAGTCCCAACCCGTTCCCGGGACGTGAGAGCTTTTCTTGGTTATCCCTTTTACAACTAATTTATCATTTTCAATTTTTGGCCCTTCAATCTTGTCAAATACGCCAGCATTTAACTCTTTTACTTTCTTTGCCTCTTCAACGATGTTTTTACCATCATTTAATGTAGCCAGCGTTATCTTTTTCTCATACAGATTTTGTTTCTGTTCCTTTTCAGTTTCATAACCGCTGATAATACGTTTAATTCTTTCTTCAAGGATCCAGGTACAGTAGCCTTCCTTTTCGACACAAATGAACGATCGTTCACCCTGATCTTCCATGTTTTTTTCTAATACCGCCTGGGCTAGCGTTCCTGTTCCGGCAAAACAATCGAGAAATATTGCTTTCTTTGAAGGAACACGACTAATCAATGCTTTTAAGAGTTCCACCGGTTTCACTGTATCAAAACCGGTTGGTATTCCTAAGATTTGATTTACCGCTTTTTTCCCAGACATTGCCGTTCCATATTCTTCTGCTGAATAGTGCGACCAAAACGGTATAGTTTGTTCAGAGTCCTGTTCATCTTCAGGGTAGATAATCTTTTTAACTACACCATCAAAAATTCCAAGACGCCCCTTTGCTTCAAGTTCGCGAGCCGTCTTTTCACCTATTTGCCAACGCTTCCCTTCCCTGGGCAATTGTCCTAGGATCGGAAATTTCATGGTTTCTCTGTTGTATCCACCCGCATCTGATTTTTCAATAATCTCTGTTCGGAATGGGCCATTTGCTCCCTGTTCAGGATAATTTTTATTTGAAATTACAGATTCAATTTTGAATCCTTTAAATTCTTCTTTTCTCTTAATGTATAAGAGAATAGCTTCAACTTTTTGCTGCAAATTGAATTTGGCAGCTCCGGCGTTCACAGGTTGAGTAACAGATTCCCAAGTTAATGTCCCAATGTAATTTTTGCTGCCAAAAATTTCATCACAAATCATTCGAAGATGATGGAGTTCATCTTTGAAATTTATGGAAATAAAAATAAAACCATCATCAGCTAATAATTTATGTAATAAGCAAAGACGTGGATACATCATGCACAGCCATTTATCGTGTCTGCATAAGTCCTCACTCTCAGCGCCTACGACTTTACCTAACCACTTTAAAATTTTGGGATCATTGACATTATCGTCGTAGATCCACTGCTCATTACCTGTATTGTATGGAGGGTCAATATAAACACAATCAATTCTCCCCTCGTATTTTGGTAAAAGTGATTTTAAAACCTGCAAATTGTCCCCATGAATAATCATATTCTTGGACTTGTTATCCTTTTTGTGTTCCCCTTTTTTATCATAAGAACGCACTCGATTTAAAACATGGTAAGGCACGTCTAAGTGATGGGTAACAACTTTTTCTTTACCAATCCAGTTTAAAGTAGGCATAACTATTCTCTTATAAGAATAAAAAATTTTATCTCGTCTAGTTTATACAAATAGTCCACTCTTTATCAGGCCAATTTCAAAAATAGGAAAGGGTGTGCACATTAACTCCCCGGATGATTGCTGTTGTACTTCGGATTAAGCTTGGCGATTAAATAAAGCTCCAGGGCGTTGGCTAAATACGCCTCGTCTATGTCAAAGCCTATTGTCATGGCCTTCCCCGCCTCTTTTAGTCGTTCATCGACGGCTTGATATTGACCGTTCACATACTTCGCATAGGCTTGAAACCGTTTTCCAATGCCGTGCCCCCGGTAAAGTCCATAGCCTTTTGAGGTACCAACACCGATGTACGTCACAACATTGTCTTTCACAAAGGCGTACACCCCCTGTTTGTCGTGGTTTGGTATGGGACAATCCTCTTTTATCGGAAATGGCGCTGACCACTGTGGCGGTTCGTGACCAATGGACTGACGATTCCAGTGCCAGTTAAAAAAGTGCTGTGTGGATACGAGAAGATTTTCGATAGTGGCCAATTGGTTTGGTTCGGACTCAAACGCTTCCCTGGCGCTTGCTTTGACGGCTTCTTGAAGATCTTTCGGGATCGCCTCGATGTCTCCCGCGTCTAATATCTCCCCGTGTCGGCTCACTACAAATTGATTGATGTCCCCGGATTCGTTTTTCACAAATACAAAGCAGTTTTGATCCCAACCTAGAACGGCCGCTTCCAACCGGGCAGAAAGAACTTCATATTTCATCGCTATCCTCCTTATCAGTAAACAGTGAGAAGTTTACTTTGGATAGCGGAAAGATTATCGGCGGGTCTTTTTAATCGCTTCAATCCACCCTTCACCGGTTGTGGGTGAAGAATTTCCCCGGAGTAGGCCGCCAATAAAAATACAGGCAAAGGCCATAACGGCCACCACCATTACCACTAATTCGACATCGATGTTTTCCATCGCATCAAGATCCTATGAATGAGAGAGGTTTGCAGTTTAGCCTATGAAAATGACAAAACCGGTTGATTGTGTCGTTCATGCGACAAAACTAGCCGACGGCTAGAACTTCGCTGAAACGTGTGGTATAGGACGGACTGCGGTGTTCCCGTTTCATTTTCCAGTCCTCCCCTTCCCTCTTGGCGGTCGAAAGACTGACGGTGCCTTTCCCAAAACGATTATTGAGCTGATCGATGACGGCCGAGAGGCGATCTGCCCGGTCATTTTCAAAAGCAAAGAGATCTTGCTCGACATCGTTTTCCCGTTGAATGTTCTCCAGGGAGACGCCCGCTTTTTTATAAGCTATTCCCGGTCGATAAAGCTTATCAAGGAGCCTTACAACGGCATCCATGAAAGTTGGCGTGTCGTTCACCGGGATCCCTAGATCCTCTACATCGAACCCGTAATACCGGGGGACTTCCAATTTGAAGTAATTGGAAATAATGAATACCCCGATCCGGCTCGTTTTGAGTTTTTCAGCTCGCAACACTTGCGCAGCCTCTTCGGTGTGCATCGTCAAAGCACTTAATAGATCGTCTTTGCTGTACACGTCCTTCGAAAAGCTTCGGCTTCGCACTAAACGCTGCCGAGTGGGCGCCACCGGTTCAAAATCGAAGCAAGGGATCCCTCGTAATTCGCGGGCCGTCTGAAGGACGGTAACCGGAAAGAATTGTTTAATTAAGGACTCCGGCGCTTGAGCCAGGGCCAGGGGCGTTTCGATCCCAAGCTTAATCATGCGCTTACTTAATTGGGATCCAATTCCCCACACTTCGTCAATCGGCTCGTAGCCCAAGGCCTTCTTTTGCCGTTCGAGCGTTAAATCATTCCAATTGAGAACACCATGAAAGCCCGGAATATGCTTGGCCAAATGATTGCAATATTTGGCCAGTGTCTTCGTGGGGGCAATGCCGACGCAAGACGGGATGCCCACCCAGCGCCAGACCCGCTTTCGGATTTGTTTGCCGAGTTCCGTCAAATTGCCCATCAGTCCGGTCAAATTGGCAAAACACTCGTCAATGGAATAAACCTCAATTTCGGGAACGAGCGAAGCAATGCTTCGCATCATCCGGCCGGACATATCCCCGTACAACTCATAATTGCTCGAAAAAACGGCCACGTCGTACCGCTCGACAATATCCCTCACTTTAAATAGCGGGGTTCCTCGCTTTAAGCCCAAGGCTTTGGCTTCACGGGTCAAGGTCACGATACAACCATCGTTGTTGCTTAAAACCACCACCGGCCGCTTTAATAGATCCGGTCGGAAGACTCGTTCGCATGACGCGTAAAACGAATTGCCGTCAATCAACGCGTACATGGTTAGGCCACTCTCGTCGAAGTCATCGGTTTAATGACATAGTTCACCACCCCAAAAAGCATCCACTGTTCTCCCTCTTTGGGGTAGATGTCCGGGTAAAGGCCGGAGGCATTTTCCGCCTTTAGATAAAAACCGTCTGAGGTTTTGATAAAGCGCTTAACGGTGTAGTCGTTGTCAATTTGCATGACAACAATATCGTTGTTTTTAGGTGTCCGGGAGCGATCCACCACCATGAGATCGCCGTCACACATTCCCGCGTCAATCATTGACTGCCCGGACACACGCAACACAAAGGTCGCCGGAGCGTTTTCAATCAACAAATCATTGAAGTCCAAGGTTTCCTTGTAGCTTTCGGCCGGAGAAGGGAAACCCGCTTGAACTGAATATTCAAACAAAGGAACCGCAGCATGATGCACCGGCATAACGGCTTGAGCCCAGGCAGGGATGGATTGCCGGCTTTCCTTTAAATTAGTCAGAGCGCATCGAAGCCACTGTCCACCGCCATTGGCTTTGAAAGTTTCTTTTTGTTCGGGTGTCACCCGAGCGATGATGGTTGACGATAACGTCTCGTCGCCCAAGGGTTTTCGCCCCGCGTTATCTCTTTTTCCACCGCGTCCTTTAGTCATTTGCGTATTCCTTGAGATTGGCTGTCGGGATTTCATGTTCATTGGCATAGCCCATAAAAGGTATGCGTATTTGCACTTCGTGCACCTTTCCTAGAAAGACAAGATTCTCCAGATCAGGTATTCGTTGTGGATTCGATACATCGGAAATATAAGTAAAGCTACCGTCAACATTACGGACTAATTTGGCGATGTCTTTAGGCTTTCCCACTCCCCTTTCAAAAACATAAAAGTCATCCCCGTCATAAGATTTAATGGCCGTGTTCACTAAAAGACGCATCCCTTTTTCAATGTCGGGAGCTAATGCGTCATCGGCCGCATAAACCATTACGCCGGAAACATGATCCTCTTCTATTTCAAAGGCATTGCCGGGCCCATAAATGTATGTCCGCTCCGGTTCATTGGGCTCGATCAAAAAACGTGTCACGATTTTTATGCGCTTGTTTTGATCTTCCTTGTCAATTAAATCCATAGCCCGTATTTCCATAATGGTTGTCCTTTTTCACTTTAAAAACGACTTGCGGATAGCGATTTTCCAATTTGACCTTCACATCATTGGCGACGCTTTCGGATTCAAAAAAACTGATCCAGTCTTTACTGCGCTGCAACCGGTAATTAGGCCGTGAATACTGCGCTCCAAATACTGAAATACCCGAGAATCGGCGCATTCCGTTTAATTTCGCTTGTAAATAAAACTTCACCCCTGTCATGTTTCCACCCCCTGCGAAATACCAAAATTCCCCATTTATTTGATATTGTATTACAATATCAGACAAAAGCAAATACCTATTGAATAAAAGTGTTGAGGACTCATTCCTCAGAAACTTGTTCTTTTCAGTAAACTTCTCGAATCATGCAATACATCACTGGCCTTCACGCACTTCAATGCCCTTGCACTCTCAATACCCCGGGAGATACCCACCACGCGAGCGTGGACTGGACGTATCCGGCCTTGGCCGATACCGAAACGGCGTTCTTCGGTGACTATGGGGTTGAGACGGACAAAGAAGTTGCCCGGTTATCCGGGACGCGGAATGTGGCCAACCACCTCCGAGCGGTTTTGGATTTGCTCTATGAGGGAAAATTCAAAGATCTGGCCGGGCTCAAGCGAGAGATTATCGCCAACGATCAATTAACCCCGGAACTCTTTGATAAAGTGGTCGAGCTTCATACGCAAAACGTATGGAATCAGGTGAGTTGGTTTATTGGCTGCGAGTATGGTCTTCAATGGCTTGAATTCTTAAAGTCAAAGAACATTGATTGGCCCACCAATCCCAACCCGACTTTTGAACCGGTGGCCCCTACTGACAATAGCTTGTCAGCTTTTGTTCAAGCCCGCATCAGTGAATTTAAGCAGTTTCAGAAAATATCAACCTTAGCCGGTCTTTTTCACTCGGTGTTATTCCGAGAGGCGGAAGTTAACCGGATCGTCAAAATTGAGCTTCGCGCTTTTTTAGCCAAGCTTCATCCTGAAGAATTGTGGTTCTTAAACGAAATTGACCATTACCCTTCCGATAAAGTATTGGAAGAAGACTATCAAAGACTTTGTGCTTTTCTAAAAATCTCTCAAATCAAGCAATAAGTGGTGTCCGATTTAAGTCAATATGAGGTACACCGTAATTAGACATTGCTGTATTCATTGAAAAGTGTCAATTTAGAGTAGATAATTTGTTTAATTAGACAAAAATGTCATTTGACTAGCCTAAATTGACAAAATGAGTAGTTCAGCCAAAATTGCCTACGCTCGCGTGAGCACCGATGACCAAAATTTGGATCGTCAGTTGGAAACGCTCAAAGCGTATTGCCCGGACAAAATTTTCACCGATCATTTATCCGGGAAAAATTTAGAACGCCCCGGTTTTCAACAAATGATGGATTATGTCCGGGAAGGCGACATCATTTATGTGGCGTCGATGGATCGAATGGCCAGAAATTTGGATGATCTCTTGGCCATCACGAAACGTTTGCAATCGAAGGGCATCACTGTTCACTTCTTAAAGGAAAATATTTGTTTGAATCCCGGAACGGAAACCTCTTCCATGAGTAAACTCATTATGTCCATCATGGGCGCCGTGGCCGAGTTTGAACGTTCTTTGATTCGGGAGCGTCAGCGCGAAGGGATCCTTTTAGCTAAAGCGCGCGGGGTTTATAAAGGACGCAAGCCCATCGATCCGGACAAAATGCAGGAAGCCCGCAAACTCATTGACGAAGGTTTTACCAAGACAAAGGTCTGCGAGAAGCTTCACATTTCCCGGCAAACGCTTTATAAATACCTCAAACAAAGCGCCTAACACACGAACCATCAATTTAAGATAGATCTAAAATGCGTTATTCCTCGAATTCTGACTAGTCCCAATTCCAAGCGTTCAAGCTGGAGGGCAAAAAACGTGTCAAAGTGGCCGTGATCTACATGATTCTTTTGGATGCGCGTCGTCATTGGTTTGGAAAAGGAAAATATTCAGCCATCGGCTGTATGGTGAGTTCGACGGATAACGCAACCGACGAGGATTTGCTAACCATTCAAAGAGACCTTCCCCGGCTCAAGCGTCAACGGCTGGATTTCGTCCTGGAGCAATTGGATCGTTATTTGTTAGAGGCGCAAATGCTTGTGATCGGACACACGACTCACAAAAAGTTTGAGTGCGACACGGTGGATATTGGGGACATTCAACCTGAAGATCTCAAACATTACGCAAGCGCTCTTAAATATCGGGCCACTGTTTTAAGTAATGCGATGGTGAAAAAAGCCGATAAGGCAAAACAACCGGGCAAAAAAGCGCTTCGCGTCTGTCACTCGATATTGATTGACGGAACTAACGAGTATTATAAAAAATGGGCTTTTTTACTAAATGCTAAAGTTGTTTTGAGAGTTTTTTCTCAAATTGAATGGACTTTTCTTGCATTTGCTCCAACGATAGTCCGATGCGATTCTGGAGTGTTTCCACAAGATCCTTTTTAGAATAGTGGTACAAAATTCTAAAATTTTGCACTTTAAATGGTGTTAGGTACCAGATTTCATTAAGTTTTTCTGGAAACGGTTTTCCCTGGACATCTTTAGCAGTTGAATAATCTAAAAAGACCGGAAATCTCGCTGATAACCATTCTTTTCTGAAAACATTTTCAACATGAAATTCGCTAATCATTAGGAAGGGGTTTTTGATGTTTTGAATTTTCGGGTAGCGTATCCAGTCTTTTTCAAAAGCCTTTAAAAAGCGGGAGACATCCTGTTTATGTAGTCCGGCATTGAAAATCCAAACCGGTGTTCGGTAAAAATCCTCACGTTCCCGGATGATCTCCGGGGTTAATCGGGATTGGTGAAGCAAAATAATGGTGTTCTTGTCTGTTTCAATGTCGGCGAAGTGACTGACTCCTCCCCGATCAATTAAGCTTTCCTGCCAATCGTCTTCAAATTCATTGAGCCAACTGTCGCGCCACTTGTTGTCATCTTCCATCCAGTCATCGCATTGCAATTTATTCTTATGCGCCCAATGGAAGGCGCGAATTTTTCCGCATTTCGCTACTAATTCAGTGTCGCATTTAGGGCAACGAACCCCCTTCAAGTGAGGTTCGGGCCTGACTCTTTCACCCTTTAACCGACCAAACTTCATTGCCTTTAATAATCCACAATTTCTGTGGATAACTCTGTGGGTACTTGGTTTAATTTTAGTGAGTTTTAAACGAATCCCAATGATTTAATAGGTATTTATTTGGTTTGGATGCCTTTCTCGGCCAACCAGTGATTAAGCGTCCCAACACTCAAGCCTTCCTGACTGCAAAAACGCTTTTTAGATCCTGTCCATATCATGAAGCGATCCATCACCTCGATGCGCTTTTCTTCAGGATATTTCCGGGGCCTTTTGCGTGAGCTCAGGAAAAATTGCTCATTGTTGCCGTTAAATTGGATATGCCAGTATTTCACCCGGCTAACCGGTACCTTTAGTTCTTTAGCCACGGACTTGTAGCCTTTCCCCTTTTGAAAATTTTGAAAGGCCTTTTGCCGGAGAATAAGATCGGCATCGTCTTCTCTCGCCCAGGAGCGATTACCGTCTTTAAAAAGACGATGCCACCGGATAATGGTTTGATAGGGAATATTGAGTTTTTCACTAATGGCTCGAAGCGCCAAATTCGCTTGAAAACAAGCCAATACAATTTTTTTATCGGTTTTCGAGTACAAACATTGTCGGGTCATACCGATCCTTTGGGCCGGGGCGAGCCCCAACCCATCAGATTGAATAATTAGAATTCAAAACGCGCGCCAGCGTTCACTAACCAGGATTTATCGAGGTCATCGCCCCAGCGGTATTCAACGTCAGCATAAGCGTAGGTGCTCTTACCAAGCTGTGCTTGGAAGCCACCGCCAACGTCAAACCAGAATCCCTTGTTTTGAACTGTGATCGTGTCGCCCTCGACGTGAGTAGTCACGTCCTTGACGTGGATCTTTTGTTCACCAAAGAATTCACGGAACATATCCGCCTTGGCGTAAATCGTGTTCGATTGTGTTTCGCCGAAAGCACGGCCGATTCTCACGCCCGCGCGGGCAATGACGGAATCAATGCGGTCTTGATCGACACGAGTGCCTTGATTGGTGGAATATTGGGCGTCCGTAACCATTGTGTATTGCAATTGAGCATTGGGCTCAATAAACATACCGGTCTTCGGATTGCTTAACTTCTTACCAAACTCGGCCGAGATCGCCCACATATTGTTGTCGTAGTCAGCCTTCACTCGACCGCCGGAGCCATTGATAATGTCGAAGTCATTATCAAGGCGTCCCCATTTACCGACGACATCAACGTAGAAGCCGTTGTCGGCGAGCCAAGTGGTGTAAGCCGTGACGCCGTAGCGATCCGTATTGCCTTCGCCAGAGATACCCTTGTAGTCCAAGTCGGTATCCATGTAATCAAAAGCGATACCTACGAGTTGACGGCCACCGTCACGTTGGAAGGCGTGATCGTAGCCCACTTGATAGACGGTATTGTCGCTCTTGAAGTCGCCTTCACCGGAGTCAGTGCCGAGACGGCTTTGACGCAAACGGATCCAAAGACCATCATCGCCATTGTTGGCGTAGCGGGCATCACCCATGCGGTTAGTTAAGCGGTCAATTTCAACGGCTGTCCAATAGGTGCCGCGAGCCGTAGCCAATAAGGCTGAACCTGCGTCAGAGATTTCAGAATGGCCAGGATTGGCAGGATTGTCCCCGGATTGATCGGTGTAACCGATGTACCAGTTGGTACCGTCTTCATTGAAAACTTCATTAACAACCTCTTCACCGGGTTTGTGCGTGTCTCCGTTCTCAATGTCCGTTGCATTGCCGTCATAGGCTTCATTTGCACTAGCATCATCTTCATTTCTAGCTACGGCTTTGGTTGCGTACTCTAAATTAAAGAAGCCATTGTCCCGAGAAACGACTCTTAGCTTATTTGTTCCCTCGTTGACTGTTGCGAAACGGATCCAATCACCTTCCTGAATGGATTGACCGTTTACCCAATCGACGTTAATAACGAGTTCACCGTCGGAAATATCGCGAACGTATAACATATCGCCGTCTGAGTGATCTTCACTGACGGCATCCAAACGCATTTTGACTTGACCGGAACCGCTAACCTTACCGATAGTTAAAGCGGAACGCTCCTCTTTAGTCATGTCAATAATGTTCGTTGAGGAATCGCCTGAGAAAGAAAGTTCCGAGAGGAAACTGTTGCCTCTTGCAATCCACGTTGCATTATTCATGGATAGAGACACTTTACCTTTTTCTGTTACGGGAATTGAAAATTCACCGGGGCGGAAGATCTTGTTTTCTAATTCGGTATCTGCATAGTCATCGGTTCGTCCTTCAAAAACCGCGCCGTTTTTAAGATCTAATTTGATCGTCCCGGTGTTTCCTGCCAAGGCGTCACCAACCAAAACAGATCCGGATCCACCAAAATTAATCGTTCCGCCGTTTTGAGTTGTCTCTTGGCCTCGACCAGCAACTAAATTGCCATAAACGGAATACTTTGAGCCTTCTGTGTTCAAATTAATAACAGAGAGACGGTTTGCACGAACGGCTGCGTAATTAAATTCGCCGGGCTTATAGGTCTCATAGTCAGAAGTGCCTTCTGCTGAAATCAAAGTATTGGTTTCAAAATTAATGACCGGGCTGTTACTTAATTTGGTAGGCGCGTCAACGGGCATTCCGACTACCGCGTCATAATGCTCTGTAGCGACAACGACCGTTGATGCGTCTTGAGTCTGAGATTTTCTGAAATTAATTTCGGCGCCATCATAAGCTTGGATTTGACCGAGTAAAGTGACTTTTTTACCTTCAATGTCAATCTTGCTTCCTAAGTCCTGTGTAACAATAGCTACCTCAGCATCAATCAAAATATTATCGGCTGACAGTGTGGTTTGATTTTTAGAAGTTGTGATTAAGCCATAGTTAAATCGTTCACCGGTTTTGGCATTACGGATTTGAAAGTCTTTAGTTGAGATTTCTGCCAAACCACCATTGAAATTAATAGCAGTGATGTCATTGGAGGGAGTGGTTAGTTGGCTTTCAATAATGAAAGAGTCATTATTAACATAAATTCCACCACTATCCCAACGGCCACCTCCCGTGGTTATGGCATTAGAGTTAATCGAAAGAATAGTCTGGTCATAAGTGAATTTATGTGAACCAATTGCATTGATCTGTAAGTTACCGCCGCTGATTGACAGGATGCCTTCATCACTGGCTCGGACACCGGCAGTTGAATAATCCGATGGTTGAACATCTATGGTTAAAGTTTTACCGCTGTCAACATTTAATTCAAGGGTTTTTCCATAATCAGCCGAGACAGTTGGGTAATAAGAGTATTCGTTTTGAGCGTCAAATTTGGCATCAGTTTTGAAGTTAAATCGAATGACATCAAGATCATCGGGCAAGTCTGTTGGATCTACTTTTAGCATCAAATAGTCGCCCTGTTTGACCTGTTCTGCCGGACTAAAATTCACGTCCATCTCGACAACGTTCTGTCCATTTTCTTCAAATGAATGCGCTTCGGTTTTTTCTATTTTGTTTTGAATAATCCAACCGCCGGTTTCTTTATCTTCGACGATTTTCATGAATTTAGAAGTATTGCTAACGAAGTTATTATTGGCAGCAATGACAGGGCTAGAAAGAGTAAAAAGCGAAGCAATGATTATTGCTATGCGTTGGGGGGGGCAAATGAGCCATGATTTTTTCCTCTTGGAATTTCAGAATTGAGATAAGACCTCATTTTATATAATTCTCCTTTTGCGTGTTTTGTGGATTTATCGACTGTTGCTCTTGGCCTTTTTTTCTTGCCAATCGTCCCATTTAAGGGTGTGTTCAAAATCCCGGTCAAAGCCAACGGGTTGCTGCAAGCGGGTGACTTGATTCACTTCCCCTCGGTGATAGAGTTCGTCAATTCGTGTAGCGACAATCGCTGCGTTTAAAGGATTGGCGAGTTGATTGGGCGCACAATCAATTGAATTTCGTCCTTCCCAGACAAGGCGCCCGTCGGTGACGACGACTTTCTGTTCCAATCGATCTTTGAGCTTTTCGTATTTGTAGGGATCCAAGCTATTGTCAAAATCAACGGGTCTGACGAAAGCCTGGTCGATTTCTTTCAAAATAACGGCGCTCAGAAGACGCTTAATGGCAACGAGTTTGATGGATTCTTGGGAGCCCTCAACGCTTAAAAGCATGGCCCGGTGATCTTCAAAGTCGTGATCTGTCCATTCATAAATAGCTTCGGCATTGGGCACCGTGCTGATCGGGAGCTGATTGGTGTACTCTTCAACGTCCCGGTCAAATTTATTGAGCAAACTCTCGCGGTACGTCCGGATGTACTTCTTTGCTTCTTTAATAAGATGTTGGTACAAGGGGGATTTCTCGCCCAATATGTGCTTTTCCCCGTCTCGATCCACAAATTGAGTGCTGAATAAATTGAGATCCGGCTTTCGCTCGATAGTATCCAGACAACATTCAACCGTGGCGAGAACTCGGCCGTCTTCGCGTACCAATCCCAAAATCGTGTCGCTACTTAAAATGTCGTGGCGTTGCATTTCGTGTTCCGATCCGCCGCTAACGTAAGTTGGGTGGTAACGCCAGCGCTCTTCAAGTACCTTGAGCGTGGCGTTTTTAAAATCGCCTCGTTCTTCAACCGTCCGGCACTCTTTCATGCAGTAGTCGTAATGGTCATTAAACGATAAGGTGTTAAGCACCGGGAACCTTCTTTGATTCGCTAACGCTTGGCCAATCAGTTCTTCAACGGCTTCCGTGTAACCGTAATGAATAAGATCCTCGTTTTTGAGCTTTTCTCTCAGCATCGCTCCATCAAACGTGGCTTCATAAACGAACTTTTCATCAGCCACGCGTGCGGTGATCGTCATATCAAGGACAAATTCATCCCATTCGTTTCTTTCCTCGGCCATAACCGCCTTGGTCATAACCGAGTACCAGGGCGGAAGACCGTTTTTAATCGAGCGAGTCAACAAGCGATCCACGGCTTCCGCTCGAGACTCGTTGTAAAACTGACTGTCTCGAACGTCCCAATAACGATTGCAATGTTCATCACCCTTTTCATCGGCGTAAACGTAGTACAACAACATGATGGTTACTCTCTATCGTGTATAACGGTCTTCAAATTTATTTATCGAAAAATGTCACATTCTTTTTCGTTATCAAGGCACTTCAACACATAATGAACATAATGATCAAAGTCGCGATCAAAGCGAATGGATCCTTCCAATGAATCAATATTTTTTACCGGGCCTATTTTTTGTATCTGCTCAAATTTCAAGAGATTTCGTATGGTAAGCAGTAAATTGTTGAGTGAATTTTTACTTAACTGGCAATTTGAATGTGCCCGCCACAAATCGTGCCCGTCGGTAACAGCTGCTGTTACCTCTAATGCGTATCTTCTTGTGTCATATTTGTAGGGATTCTTATTATTTTCAAAGAGTTCATTGTCACTTAGCCGATCCCCTACTTCCTTTATAACCAATGCTTTCATAAGCTCTTTGATGGCAGTTGACTTATCCAATCCTTCCACATCATTGACGTTGACAAAAATGTTACGCACCTCTCCATACTTATCCTCATCCCATGTATATACGCCTCTGGCATTTGGCAAGATGTTTATCGGAAGCACCTCTATAAACGCCTGAAGATCTCGTTCAAACTTGGCTCGAATTCTTTCTTCATTGGTTTTAAGGTAATTTTGAGTCAACTCGACCAATCGCTGACCGAGTTGGGTTGAAGGTTCAATCAAAAGTTTTTCACCATCTTTATTCACAAAATAAGTATCTTTAAAGGGTCTGAATTCCGTCTTTTGGGAAATCGTGTCGATTGAAAAACACGTCATTCCCAGAATTCGCCCACAACCATTAACGAGTCCTAAGTATTGTCGATTTTTGAAGTTATCCTGACGATATGTGTTTTTCTCGTCATATTCGGAATAAGTGGGGAGATAATCCCAACCTTCTCGGATGAATATGAATGAGGCATAGTCAATTTCGTTACTGCTTTCCAATTGCTTCCGTTCTTTCATCGAGTAAGCCCAAAACTCAGTATCATTCAGTGGCTTAACAACCGGATACTTATTGGGACTTTTCGCCGCTTTTACAATTACCTTTTCAATGGCTTGTGAGTAGTCAAATGTATACGGATCCCCACCATCTTCAATCAGAGCTATTAACTTATTGGCATCAAAACGTGCTTCATAGACAAACTCCTCGTCGGTTAATCTGCACACATAATTATTGAAGCTTTCGATAAATTCACTCCAATCCATCTCTTCAACCGCTTCAATTGCTTCGTAAAGAATTTCATGAATAGGTGGGATTAATTGTTCGAGTTCTTTTTGCAATTCATACTCAATCGAATCGGTTTCGATTTCCCGAAGTCGAACATAGTGATCTTCACCGTTGTTGTCTTTGTATAAATAGTATCCACTCATAATTTGCCTCCATTTATCGTGAATGTTTCTTTTGCCCGGACAAGTAGTGGCCGTTGGCTAATTCCTCGGCCCAATCACTGTCAAAAGGCAGCATTTTGTTGAGTTTGGTGACTCTCTTAATCTCAACCCCGGTAATCAACTCGGGATTTTCAACGGCCTTTTCGATCCAGCCCATCGGATCCAACTGCATTCCCGGAGAATTGAGGTTTTCCGTGTTCAGTCGCACGAGATACACGGTTTCGCCGTCCGTAATGGCGACCGTCTTGTTGAGGCGTTCGGCCAAACGCTGGTACTTGAACGGATCGATGTCATCGTTCATTTGATGCAGATAGCTCCACTGCGGAAGGATTTCTTTTAAAAGAACGTTTTTCACCGCCTCACAAGGCGCCAAATCCGTTTCCTCTAGGTTGATTAAGGGGGTGGTGACTCGTTCGCCATCCTTTAACTCAAATTCATAGAGTTCAAACAATCCGGGGAAACCGCTCACCGGCAAATTTCGCGCTCGTTCTTCGCGTTCTTTGAGATAGCTTTGATTGAGTTCGTCCCTGTTGTTTTCGACATAAATGGCCAATGCTTCTGACAGTTTGTGGTTCAAGGGCGAACCGCCCCGCGTCGGGCAATGCTCGCCCTTGATATAAAAGTTCGCATTCACCCGCTGCAAAAACGGGTCGATTTTTTCTTCACCGCTCTTTTCAAACATGAGCCCGATCGTTGCGATGACGTTTTTGTTTTCATCGAGTAATCCGAAAGTGATTGTCTTGTTGATTCGATCTTCCCGGAAGACGTAGCCCATGGGCTCAGAATCCCTGAAGGAATAAAGCCACGTCCAATCCGTATGAATCGGCTCAAAAGTGAGCTTGTCCACATCGTGGGTGTTTTCGTATTGGATCTGCTTTTCCTGCCCGTAGCTGTAAAAATCCCAGGTGTTCATTCGCTTTTCAACGGGGTAGCGCTTAATGTCAAGATCACTCATGGAGTGATTAAATTTGCCTTCATAAATGTATTCACCGTCGGTGACGAATTGACTTTGGCTTTTATAGTATTGAGCAAATCCAGCAAAGGTATTCACGAGTTCTTCAGCTTCTTGCTCGTAGTCCACTTCGGTCACGGGCGGGTGATTGGCAAAGCCGTGGTAAAGCGCCTTTTTAATATCATCCTGAAGGTTCCCGTCACTGTCCGGAATAATCCACTCGGAGACATTAAAAAGCCTTCGGCAATGTTCTTCCCCGTTTTCATCGTGCCAGAGGTAATAATCCTTTGAATCAGTCATTTCATTCGTTCCTATGTTTAAAAGAGGTACCCGGACAAAGACTCCGCCGTGAGTTCCGGCGTCTCAAAAGCATTGCCGTTTAAGGGCAAAAGGGAAGCCTCTTGTTCATCAATGCGCCGGCGTGCCACTTCAAAGTAGTGAGGATCCTTTTCGATGCCGATAAATTGGCGGTCAAGGATCTTGCACGCCACGCCCGTCGTTCCGCTTCCCATGCAGTTATCGAGCACGGTCTCGCCCGGGTTTGTGTACGTGAGCACCAGGTACTTCAAAAGCTCCAGGGGCTTTTGCGTCGGGTGAAGCGCTTCTTTTTGAATGTCCGTCGAGAAGACTTGGATGCTTCTCGGATACCGGTCGGTTGAGTCGTAAAAGTTGTCCTCGTAGGTCGGGTTGTAGATTTCCGATTGAAGGTCTTTACGCTTTAAGGCCGTTTTTCTTTCGTGGCCTTCCGTCATCACCGGGTTGTAGGTGCATTGTTTTTGATAAAAAACGCTGATGATTTCATGGTTGCGCATCGGCTGTTTTTTGGCGTTTAAAAACCCGGTGCCCCTCACTTTGTCCCAAATCCAGTCGTATTTGAACCAGGAAAGGTTCGAGACACGAAGCATGGACGAGAAGGGCTCCGTGCCGAAAAGAACAATGGCCCCGGTGGGCTTGATGATCCGTTTGTAGGCGTTCCACAATTTGTCCAACGGCAGCGCGCTATCCCACGCGCAGTGCGTCGTGCCATAAGGAAGGTCGCAAATGATCGCGTCAACGCTTTTGGGTTTGATTTGCCCAAAAACCTCAAAGCAATCGTTATTAAATAATTCCATCCTCATGGCGCCTCCCCTATCGTGATTGACTCCGGGCCTTTTGAATCGTTTGAGGATTCATGAGCCGAGCCTTCACTCGGCCGAGCCTACCTTGCTCCAGGGCGTCGATCACGGCCGTCGTGTAGTCTTGGGTGTCCACCTCTTGAGGATTACGGGCGTAAAAAACGTGTTGGCCGTCGGTAACGGCTGCATAAGTTAAAGCCTCCGCCATCGCGTCCGACGTTTTCTTATAAAACCGGGGGTTGGCTTCTTCTTTTTTGAGGTCGTAAAAGTCATCAAACCGGGGCAATTGAAAGAGTTGCAATGCATCCAACACCTCATTGATGTCCATGCCGTCTTCCGGTTTGATTTCAATGAGCTGGGCGATCCGCTTTTGTCCTTTCTCGTCGATAAACTCGCCGACAATCGTGGGCTTCGGAATCACTCGCTCTTTAGGCAAATGGACAAAGAAGGCCCGGGCTTCTTTTCTGCAATCCGCTTCAAGCGTCTTTTCATGCTTGGCAACATAGCGGTCAATGTGATTGTCTAAACAGTTAAAAAGTTCCCGGTCTTGGTAATAATCAAGGTCGTGCCCATCGACAAAATGCGCCGCGCCCGGAATAGAGACAATTGAACAATCTCTTTCGCCTCGCGAACACGTCACATCCACAGGGCTTTGAACAATCACTCGGTCTTTGTACAAAAGTTCCCCCGCGTAACGCTTGGTGTAGCTATCCAATCGCTCATAGCGATCCGGCCATTCGATCAGAGCCGGGTCGAAAAGGTTTTCTTGAAGCGTTAAGCGAAAAGTGAGTTCTTCGAGTGGTGCATGACGGTACTTCTGATATTGAATTTCTTCCCACATGGGCCCGTAGCAATACTCCCGGACGGAATAAATCTTGCAATGACGAAGCGCTTCGTCAATGGCGTCGTCAATGACCTTCGGCAAGTGTTCGCATCCGAGTTCTAACAGTTTCTTCACAGTCGCGAGGCCGTCGATTTTGGCTTCATAAACCACTTGGCCGTTTGTGACATGAACGGTCTGATTAAACGCTTGGGCGAGTCTTTCCGCGTCGGCGTCTTTGGCAAAAGCGTCAATCGCTTTTTGCAGACGTCTTTCCGGCAAGGCGCCGTAAAGCGCCCAGGTGACATATTGACTTTCCTTGTAGTGCCCGTTCTGAAATTCCGGATCGTCTTTTAAGTCGAACAACCGGAAATATTCGCCCGGATCTTCCCATTTAAAAAAGTCCAAGTCTTTCATCAACGGCCCCTCCCTTTTTGGAAGCGCAGCGCTTCTTCTCTCGTGAGAATGGGCGTGGCTTCAAATTGGGCGTTGTGCAGACAATCCAGGGCGTACTGCAAGTGGTTGCCTTCGCTTTCAACGGCCAAGTGGCTCAAGCGATAAAGTCGGTTGCCGTCGGTGCATACGAGCTCCGTCGTGTTTAACGGATCGAGGATTTTGCGGGACATTTCCGGCCGATAATCCCCTCTTAACGAGGTGTCTCTCGATTTAAGCGCTTCATTGAAGCGTTTTTCAAACTGTTCGCGATTCATCAGTTGCGTGAGCAACACGGCTTTGCATTGATCGAGGATTTCATCTTCGGTATTGGCCAAACCGATCATCGGTGGGATGTCCCGGCGAATATCGTTATGGCCATCGACGTACAAAACGTAGTCTTGGCCGCGCATGAATTCGTGAGATAAGGGCAGTTCGTTAAAAACAAGCTGCGCCGTGTTGGCGTACACCTTGCCGTATTCTTTGCCGTAAATGGCCAAGTGTGAGATCGCTATACGATAGATTTCTCGATAAAGGTCAGAATCTTCAGCAATGGCGCGCCCTTCACAATCCAGGGCGTTTTCCGGATGCACTTCAATATCAAAGCGGGTGATTTTATGTTCAGTGTCGCTTTCAAAAATGAGCGTCACAGGGAGCGTGGCCATCGTAAAGCCATTGGGGTCGATAAGACGGGTGTCAAAATCCACCCGGAACACATCAACGCGCCCGATGATTAAATCATCGTTTATAAACCGCGGAGCGTAGTCATAGGAGGGCGTGCCCAAGGTGTATTGCTTGCCGGGGCCGTCTGCCGGATAAGGATCGGTGACTTTGACGCCCATTTCCCTCGCGCGTTTTTTCTCTTCTTCGAGCCACGTTTGCGCCGCGTTTAATACTGTCTTCGGAACGAAAATGGCGTTTTCAAAGACCGCTTTTTCTTTTTCCTCAATCGTGGCGCCTTCACATTGATCCTGAAAGTCGCGTATAACCGTTTCCTGAGCATAGGTGAGCGTCTTCGAGGGCTCGACGGTGAAAATCTCGTGAGCTGTTGAAGGCCCAAAGACAACCCGGTACCGTTCCCCTTCTTCGTAGCTCTCAAACTTCGTGACATAACGAAAATCGGTTGAGATCCCTTTTTTCTTGAGGTTTTCCAAAATCGCGCCAAACTCCTTCTTTTCCGCTTCATCTAAAAAAGGCAACGGATCGTCGGCATTGTTTAAATTGATAAAGGCATTGAGTAATTTCCGGGACAACACCATTTCATCTTGATAACCCGCGGCCTTGAGCACGTTTTTCCGGGTAAGACCGAAAAGCTCCAGGGCGTCGTCCACACAGGTGTGACGAAGTTCGTCATCTCGGCCGTGCGTGAGGCGCCGGTCATCGGCCACAACGGATCCAACGGTCAAGGTTTCATTCTGAAGGGGTTCGGAATACACCATTTCAATAGCCGGATGTCCCCAGCCTTCCCCATCGATCACGGACTTGACATTAATGCCTAAGATCGGCGAGTGATAATGGCCGTCTTGGATGTACCACTGGGTATCAATCACCGCTTCGCTAAATAATTCATAAAGGGATTTCATGGTGTGTTCCTTATCTCAAGCGGAATTTCTTCGGATCCAAACTGACGGTTTCTACGTTTTCCAAGCGCTGAACTTTGGTGACCGGGTGGCTGTCGCGAATGAGCAATTCTTCGGCCACGGTTTGACACAAGTCCGCATAGGTCGCCTCCGGCGCCAGTCGGCTCAAGTCCACCTGAGCCTCGTACACTTCTTCGCCGTCGGTGATGGCGACATTCCACCCTTCCCAAAATTGCAGGGGATGCCCCTGGCGGGGATCCGCAGGGATGGACATCAGGTCTTTGTAGGCGTCCGGCGTGAGGTTGGTGGATAAGTTCACAAGCACTTGGGCGACGAGAGCTTCGCGGATTTCTTCCCACGTGAGGCCCGGTTCAATGAGCGTGACTTGTCGGTTTTCTGTTTCCAATCCCCGTTCGTATTCAACCAAGGCTTGCTGGGTTTCGGTTCGGCGTTTTGGGAGATTGTTGGTGAAGACGAGCGCCGCGGTATCGACCGCGTGGATCATGTAGTATTCCTCGCCTTTTAATTCATTGGCGACTTTGAGATTGAGGACATTGGCGATCGTATCGTTGGGGGCCAAGGGTTTCCCCCCTTCAAACGTGACGTTATCGCGTTCATGATTCACGGTGATGTCCATGTCGAGATCATCGTCCACCCGCACGGCCTTGACCTTTACCGGTACCGTGGCGATGGTGCGGTAGTCTTGATCCAATAGGCCGTAAACATAGGTGCGGGTGAAAATATCGACGCGCTTGAGCGCCCCTTCTTCTTTGATGTAAAAAGGCTCGTAGTCGTCTGTTACCGAGATCCGGCGAAGCGGACATTGAAACAACTCGTCGGCTTTCAGCCGAAAGGGATAGGCTTTGGCTTCCTGGTATTCGTGTTCATTGAGCACCCGTTCAACCGGGAACGTTCTCACTTTTTTGAGTGCGTCTTCAATGAGGTTGTCCCAGAGCATTTCAACCGACAGACACGGATCGTCGAATTCGTTCAAATAGGTGCTCGGTCGCGTGATGACTTCATAGACGTTTTCGCCGTCGGTGAGCCGGTAGGCGCGCGTGAGGTCGTCATAGAGGTGGGCGTACCCGCCCGTTTGACGTAATTCATTAAGATCTTCGATAACCGCCTGTGGGCTGGGTTGCTGATTATTAAGCCCTTCACGCAAACAGTTGTGAATCAGGTGTTCTTTATCCTGATCCGGTGTCCAAACATCGTTGATATTGAGAATGGGCTCAATGCAATGCGTGCGGTCGAACGCATGAAATTCGTAATAGTTTCGGCTTCTGGCCATCTCGTTCCCCTTGTGAACGCGTCGGAAATGCCGGCCGGTGGTACAACCGGCATCCCGTTTATTGGCGCTTATTTCTTAGATTTCTTGGCTTCTTTCTTTTCAAATACGAGGTCTTTAAGCTCCTCTTGTTCGAGCGGAACCATAAGCTTTTCAGCATTTAAAACGTGCTCGATGTGCTCGGATTCGTCTTTGCCGGTGTAGGGACGGTCATAAGTCGTTCCCACCACAAAAAGTGTGAGTCCGTCTTTAATGAGCCCCGCCATGCGTTCCGTGGCGTCGTAATAGCGCACGGAATAGAAGGTGCTTTCCTGGCGCTGCCAAGTTCCGTCATCTTTTTTCAGATAGTTAGGCTTGAAGGCGCGGAAAGTGATGATCTTCGTGGGCTTGCCGGTGTGCACGCCGGAAGCCGGCGTGATGGTCTTAAATTCGGCCGTCCCGGTCACGATCAGTTTGATGGAAATGTCTTTGTATTCCATGTGGACTCCTCTTTAATTGGCTTTCTTTTTGTTTTTCTCGCCCGTTTCCTGAGCTTTGGCGAAGTCGCCCGGATCTAAATGGATTCCGGTTAAGAAAGTGCGAATGGCGTCAAGCGCTTTAGGGTTGTTGACGTCGTAGCTGTAACCGCCCGCGGTTAATTGGGCGATCACTTTCGGGAAATTCACGAAACAATCGGCTCGATCAATAATGGTCTTGGACGTAACGCCCAAAAAGTTTTCAAAAAGAATCTCATAATGAAAGCCCTTGTCATCCAGATTAACGCTTTTCACCACCATCTGATTGGCTATCCAAGGTTCTTTTTGAATCTCTATGGTTTTAAATTTCAGATTTTCAATGAGTTGATGGCCGGTTTCCGATTGTTTTTGATTGTCGGAGGTCTTTTGCGACCGGGGGGATTTGACTTGACGATTAGTCATCGCTAACTCCTCTTTGGAGCCGAGACGACGAACAACAACCGTTCACGATTCACGGTCATTTTCTGATTGATAAGCCTTGTCTTACCAATCCGCTGTTCAGTCACCGGTTCATCGTTTAACCGGGTGGTACTCGACTGCTAAAAGGAATTTTAACAAGCTTTGTTTTTCGACTTAGGGTCAATTTTGAAAACGAAAAGAGATATGGCTCTTTGACTTTTCTCAAACAGTCATTGCCCATGCTTTGTGTAGAATGAGCGCTCCTCTTCCTTTCCTGGAAGTGTGAGGATATACAAAAGAGAGAGAAAAGCCCGGAACGTGTTGAGCGTTTCCGGGCATTTCTTTATTCCTAGCTGTATCTACGAAGATCTTTTACATAATTACGTTGCATTTCTTCAAATTCTTTTTTTAAAAGTAGATCGTTTTTTAATTTATTTGTATGCCATTCAATATCTTCTTCTGTGTCTTCTTCATCTGACTTATATTGAATAATTTCTTTTCTTGGATCGTTAAACAAACAATCAAGCGAAGATATTTCTTTGTTGATAACCACCCTTAATTCCCATTTCTCACTGCTAGGTAATTCAATAACAGGATAAGACATATTTGGTACCAATAGCGCTGCCAAGGGATACCCTAAAGCTTCGGAAATTTTCTCGCATACTTCCAGTGAAGGACTTCTTCCTTTGTTTTGAAGAAGGTCACTGATCCCTCCCTGAGATAAGCCGGTTTTTTCAGCCAATTTTGTTTGACTGATGTCAAAGTCAGTCATTAATTTATTCACATTTTTAATGAACCATACCGTTGTCTTCATATTTTTCACCTTTAACAAATAATGATGTTTTAGACTTCCTGCTATCAGCTTATTAGGCCCCAAAATTCGGCGCCTTCCGGATTTTTAAGTATTTGATCGACTTTTGATTTTGATCTAAGTATTAGTTAAGTATTAGGCCAAACTCTTTTAAGTATTGGCTCATTTTTACAACAAAAAAACCGGATCCGATCGCTCGAACCCGGTTCTCACTCCTCACTAATAATTAGAAGGCGTAGCGGACTTCCACCTTGAAGGCGTGATCCTGGCGACCCATGTCACCGGCCGTGAAGCCGTAACGGGCGCCCACCGTAGTGTTATCCTTCGTGGCTTGCACACCGAAGGTTGCCTTCGTAGCAAAGTCGCCGGCCACATCACCCGAAACGGTATCCGTGAACGCGCCGGTCTTCAACTTGATGTCTTGCTCAGTGTCGCCAAATTGCGGAATCACCGTCAAATCGGCGTGCGGACGAACCGTCCAACCGTTATCCAACGTCTTATCCATGCGAACGGCCACACCGATAGGCACTTGGAATAACGTCGCCGCATCCGCGTCGTTATCAAAAGCCTTAGCACCGTCGATCTTCGTGTCATAAGAGCCGGAATCGGCATGAATGACGCGGGCGCCGATATGCGGTACAACCTTCACGCCTTGCGCGACCGGGAAGACGCCTTCCACACGGGCACCCGCGGTAATGACATTAGTGTCAATGTCAGCCGTGGCTTTGTTGTGGCCCGCCACACCCAATTGCTGTTCAACGTCAGAGCTTGAGCGCAAGTAAGAAACGCTGCCCAAGACATTGATGCGATCCGTCGGCTGCCACACACCGTAACCATGGAAGCCAAAGGTGTTGTAGTCATTCGTGGTCTTCAGAACATCGCCCGTTGAGTCCAAATCACCCTTTTGGTAGCTAAAGGCTGCGCCCAGTCGAACATTGGAGTTCGCGACTTGATGATCGTAACCCATGATAAAGCCGTAGCTGTCGGTTTCAAAGCCGTACTTCATGTGGCCTTCAGCCTTCATGTCGTCGGCTTCTTGGCTTGAATAGAGCATATCAACCCACAAGCCGTTGGCTTTGCTCGGCTCTTCGGCCAGGGACAGACGATTGACGATGGAATCAGTCACTGTTTCAACGTCATTTAAAGCCACGGCCATGGAACCCGAAGCCAAACCGATTTCAGCCACGGAGTTCACGGCGTTGGTCTTTTCATCCACCGTCAAGTTTTCTGACGAAAGCACGTCCTTCACAAAGCTCAAACCGGCGGCCATTTCACCTTCAGCACGCACCGCGGCGTTGGCAATCGATTGGATACCGATGTTGGGGTACAACACCGAGACGTCGTTTAACACGGTCGTAATGTAGATGGAGCCGTCTTCTTTGTTGGTATTGAATTCAATATCAAAGCCCAAACCGGTGCCGGCTTGACTCAACACTTTGACGCCATCGGCCCAGCCGCCGATCCAATTACCTTCGCTATCAAAGTTATCATCAATATTGAAGCCTTCGGTCACCACGTAGTTGCCCTGGTCTTTAGCATTGCCGATAATCAATTGAGCGCCTTCTTCAACCTTCAACGATTGATCCGACCCGCCCGCGACAAAGGCTGCATTATCGAGTCCCAATGCGCCGGCGTCAACAACCGTCACGGAGTCTTTGCCAAACGTGGCGTCCACGACGGCCTTCGTGGTCGATCCGACATTCAAGGTCGCACCGTCAGCCAACGTGGTCTTTTGCGAGAAGACAACACGGGTACCCGTTTCCGGAACACCGGCGATATCTGTGTTGTTGCCGAAGATCATTTGGCTATTACCCGACACGGCAACATGACCGGTCATTGGATCGAGAGCGGTCAACTGCAAGATCGCCTCTTTTTCGTCCGTGCCCGTTACCACGATGGTTTGATCGCCCTTCTTGTCAATCGTTAATTGACCGCCCTGCACTTCAATGGGAGACTTAGCTTGATAGTCACCGATGGAAAGCACACCGTCAGTCATCGAGATACCGATAGCGCCCTTATAGGTATCCACTTGCATGGATCCGCCTTCCATTGACCAGTGGTGATTGCCATCCATCGTACCCACTTCAACTTGACCGCTCTTCTGAACAAACGCAGGTTTTTTATCGCCGTTACCGGTCAAGTTCAATTCACCAACGGATAAAACTTTATCGCCGGAGTCATTGACAAAGTGACCGAGGGTGATACTCAGTGAGTCTTTGACTGTCAAGGAGCCTTTATTTGTGATGTCCGCACCGGCCGTCACGGTGTTGGCCGTGAGCGAGCCGGTGTTTTCGACGCCTTGGCCTTGATTTTGCAATTGAAGATCGTTGACATCAACGGTGCCGTTATTGGTCAACTTACCCATGCTGACGTCAATCGTGCCGCCTTGAACATCCAAATGGCCGTCCACGATGGAATTGCCTTTAATCTCAGCTTTATTTTCAACATGGAACGTGGCGTTGCCCGCGACGTGCATATTGCCAGTAGCGAGTGTGCCCGTACCAAATTCGCCGTTTTGAACGGTTAAGCCCACTTCATCGCCGTCGGAATTATCTGTGATCTTATCAATCCAGCCTTTTGTGGCAGTGCCTCCGGACAACCCTAATGTCAGAGAGCTCGCATTCTGTCCGCCATGAATTGTGATGGAAGTTTCACCGCCTTGCGTCGGATCCAACAAATGAGCGTCTTTGTAGTTTTCCACGTCGCTTGCGCCGACAAGGGTTAAATGATTGCCTTCGCCTACAAACGCAGTGGCCGCACCAGCAATATCTTTAAAACCAAAGGTACTATTGGCAGCAAACCCTAGACCAAACCTAGCCTCTGATTGGTAATCCCCATCGACGTTAAGGCGGTTTTGGAACGTCGTGTTCGCTAGAATCAACCCGCCTTCATACTTCCCAGTATTCAATAAGCCTTGAATCGTCACAATGTTAGCTTCACTGTTTTTAATATCGCCCGTTAAAACTAATTCTGTATTCGTTGTGGTAAAACCGTTTTCTTGCAAAACATCGGTAATTTGGCCGATGTCCTGACTCAATACATAGTCGCCAGAGAGCTGCAACGAGCCATTAAGTTGCTGATTCCATCCTTTAATCTCGTCGCGCACACCGGTAATGACCGTATTGCCGCCAAAAAGGATTTCATCATAAGGATTGCCTTCGGCGTCCACCGGCTGATCTCCACCTTCTGTCTCAAAAGTAAAAAGCTGATCCAACGAGGTTTGAAGCGTACCGCCGAGCATGGATACCGTTGAATCATTAACGGTACCGGCAACGAGCGTTCCGCCTTGGCCCACAAAAACTTGTGAATCATTATTGAGTTCATTAATACGCAACGTACCGCCAGCTTGGACATAAAGGGAATTGCCTTCACCCATTTCTTTCATGGTGTAATCAACGCCATTATTAAAGTTAATCGTGGCGCCATCAAACCAATCGCTGCCTTCGGCAAAAGACCAATTATTCCCAGTGAACGCAATTTCAGAGCCTTGGCTTTGAATATCCTTAACGTTAATCGTGCCGCCACTGATCTCCGTCACTTTGCCTAATTTCCAGACATCGGCAGTCACGCTACCGCCATCAACAGCCATATCTCCAGAAACATCGAGCGTGCCCACATTGATAGTACCGTCGTTAACCGTAACGGCATCAGCACTCAAAGTGGCTCCTTCACCTTGAATAAAACCTGAGTGTTGAATCAACTCATTAATATCTGCTTTTTCTGAAATAGTCACATCAGAGTAATTTTCTAAAACACCAGTAACCGTTGCGCTTCCGACCTTCAATTGACCGTTATTATTCGCTACTTTAGTTGCTTCCAAGATATTAACGCGAATAGTTCCGTTATTTAAAACACCAGAATTTCCTGTCACTTTGAGTTGATCTTGAATCAGGGTGCCAGCACCGTCAATTTCATCAGCTGAAACACTAACTTGAGCGACTTCAATCGTACCCGTTCCTTCTATCGCACCCGTTCCATTAATCGCGACCCTACCTGAAGCGTTCAAACTACCGTTGTTGATAATTTTGCCTTCGTTGTTCACAGCAAGCGTTCCGACGTGGGTCTCGCCACTGTTACTAAATAAGCCGGAAACACTCATAGCACCGGATACCGTCAGTAAGCCAGCATTTCGCATAGCACCTGCACGATAGGCTCCGGCTTCAAATTCACTTAGCCCTTCCAGAGTCAGTGAAGCTAAATTCATTGTGCCGGACTTTTCATTAATCGTCCCTTCACCGGCCAAAGTGCCGTTTTGCTTTTCAGCTCCAGTGCTAAGAGTCAATGCGCCACCGGTCACGGAACCATAATTGTCAATAAAAGCAGAAAGATCCGCCGTCCCAAAAGTTAAGGTCTTATGATTGATAATTTGACCGCCGTGCGTTCCTTTTCCACTACCCAAAGTACCTGTGACAGATAAAGTTCCGTAGTTTTGAACGATCCCTTGAGAGTTCACTGTTAAGTTTTGTACTGTCAGAGATGAGTCTGAATCGGATTGACTACCGATAACAATGTCTGCCCCAGTATAAACATCCTTTGCCGTGTATTGTCCGTTTCGGATTTCCAAAGTCCCGTTTCCCGTACTGCCATCAATGTCGTTTGGACTAACACCGACATAAATGTCATTTAATTGTCCCTTGGACTGATTCGCTCCGAGTGCACCAAGAGATACCCGGGTTTCAGTAGTCCCGTCGTTGCCGTGCACATACAAGTTCCCGTCGCCTAAAATCGAAAAGCTTTCAGCGTCTTGAACACTACTGTCTTCTCCGATCAGCACCAAATGATGACCGTCTGCGACTTCCACTTTAGTAAAACCGGTTAAAGCCTTGAGGCCTAAATTTTGCGTTACGCGGTCACTATCTTTGAAAAACGCTTGCGTACTATCTTCTTTACCGAAAGTCACCGTCTCATTCATTGTGCCTTTTTGAGCGACGACTGTATGAAAAATGAGATTGTTGTATTGATCGGCAGTCAAAGAATTCAACTCTGTCGGATTGGCGGGCAACTCAATTGTTTGAGATTGACCGTCGGCATTATCCAAACCAACCAATGCCTCCACTTGCACCGACTGAGCGCCGGCTTGCCCGGCAATCATCAATCCCGTGGCTGCCACTGCACCCACAACACCCACTTTAACTGCTTTTTTACCGCTGGCAGCCTGTGAGCTCATGGCTTCACTCACCACAACGATGCACTGACGCAAACCGTTCCAAACCGTTTTATAGACTTTATTCATACTTGGCTCCTTGTAGCCCGTTTTTAATTGACAGTCTTATGCTAACAAAGACTTTTTGAGCGCATCGGCTCAATTTTGAAATGAACGAGTCGGAAAATTCCGACTCATTACTTCCCTATGAGGAAAAACCCGAGGCCAATTGCTCAACCTCGGGTTTCTTTCAGCTAAAAGTGATTAGAACTGATAACGGAACTCGACCTTAAATTGATGATCTTGTTTACCGTCACCGCCAACGCCTAAGCCGTAGCGAGCGCCAAAGGTGGCCGGGCCCTTGTCGGCTTGAACACCCAAAGTCATTTGAGTGTTGAAGTTACCGGCGTAGTCGCCCTTCACCGTGTCGGTCACACCGTGACTGCCTTCGACCTTGATGCGTTGATCCGTGTCACCGGCTTGCGGAATGATCGTGAGATCTGCGCTCGGACGGACGTTCCAACCATTTTCAAGCTGTTTGTCCATGCGAACCGCGACACCAATCGGGAATTGAACCAAAGTGGTTGCATCCGTCTTGTTGTCAAATCCATCAGCCTTATCAAGCTTCGTTGTAAACGATCCTTGATCCATATGGATCACTCGCATACCGGCATGGGGAACGACTCTCACACCTTCGGCAACTTTTAAGTTGCTTTCAGCACGAACACCGGCCGTGAACATATCCGTATCCATATCGGCCGTTGCTTTTTGTGCATTGCCGAAAGGCAGATTTTGTTCAGCTTCAGAGCTACTTCTCATATAGCTCACGTTACCGATCACATTGATGACTGAAGACGGACTCCAAGCTGCATAAGCATGCAAGCCCCAAGTCTTGTAGTCGTTCGTGGTCTTCAACGAATCACCCGTCGAATTCGCGTCACCCTTTTGATAACTGAAAGCTCCGCCGATAATGACGTTATGGTTTTCGAGCAAGTGATCGTAACCCATAATGAAGCCATAAGAATCAGCGTCAAAGCCCATATCCATGTTGCCGGAAGCCGAGTAAGAATCAGCTTCTTGGCTGGAGGCTAAAACGTCCATCCACAAAGCATGACCCTTACGGTAATCACGTAACATCACACCTTCGTTGGTGAACGCTTCGCCGATCATCGAGACACGGTTTTCAACCGCGTTCGTGGCCGTCGTCAAGTCGTTCAAAGCCAGAGCCATTGATCCCGAAGCAAAACCAATTTCAGCCACCGAGTTGATGACACGAGTCTTGTCATCGACACCATGATTTTGATCTTGCAACACACTGTCGATCCAGTCGACATCGGTACCTTCGTATTCCGGATGCTTATTGTTGTCATTGATATTGTCGGGCAACACAATATCCGGATAAACGTTTTCGACATTTTCAAGCACGGCGGACACCCAAATGGAGTCTTCGTCGTAGAACATATCGAGGATCCAACCGAGGCCGGAGCCGTCTTGCGGGAGCGCATAGAGATTATCCTGCGTCCAACCGCCGATCCAGTTCGTGCCGTCGGTGTTGCCGGCCGTGGCAAAGCCTTCGGTGATCTTGTATTCACCGTTGACCTTGATGTTGCCGAGAATCAATGTGGCGCCGTCTTCCACCGTCACTTTAGACGTGTCTAACGTGGCTTGGAAGGCAGGGTTCGTTTGACCCAAAGAACCCGCGTCGATGATCGTCGTGGAGTCGGTCGCAAAGTACAAATCACCGTTGGCGATATCCAAGTGGTTGTCCTTGTCCGTCCAAACGCCCGTGCCAACCGCGAGACTACCCGTGTCACCCACTGTGACCGTGGAGCCCACCGTCACGCGAGACGGATGTTCCGGAAGATCCGGCATGCCGATAATGGAATCGAAATCGGTTGTGGATCCGAGCGCGAGGTTGCCGTTGCCGATCACCCAAGTGTCGGTATTGATCGTGGTTTCACCGGAAATCGTGAAATCAACCTTGTTGTCTTCGCCGAGTTCCTTGTGGTTACCCACCACGAACGTGCCATTATTGAGTTCAGCTTCGCCCGCAACGAAGTTACCGCCGTCAGCGATCAAGTCACCGCCATCAACCGTGATCTTATCGGTCGTCGTGGTGCTGTCTTCGCCAAAGTGCGTTTCACCGCCTTCACCGACAACGATGTTGTTCCAATGGGATTCACCATTGTTCGTCCAATCGCCGCCAATGTCGAGGATGTCGCCTTCTTCATAGCCGTTATTCGTTGACGTGCCGTTTTGAGCGATGTCCATGTCATCGTAGTGAGCGGTGCCGTCCTTGTCGTTGACAAGATCGCCCGCCACATTGGTCGTTTCGGTATCCGTGGCGTCCAAATCACCCTTATTGGTGTAGTCACCATTGATATCGAACGTGCCGTCGATATCAGCCTTACCGCTGTTTTCTGCCGAGCCCGCGACTTGCATATTGTTCCAAATCGATGTGCCCGAGTTGGTGTGCGTGGCGCCTTCTTCAACCGTGAGGATGTCGCCCTTTTCGTAACCGGCGTTCGTGGACGTACCGCCGTTGGCAATGGTCATATCATCGTAATTGGCCTTGCCTTCGGTTTCGTTCGTCAAATCACCTGCCACATTTGTAGTGGGCGTACCGGTCGCGTCAATTTCACCCTTGTTGGTGTAATCACCATTGATGTCGAACGTACCATCGATGTCATTCTTACCGGTATTCGTGGCGCTGCCTTCCACAGTCATGTTGTTCCAAATGGAAGTACCACTATTTTGGTGCGTTGCGCCCTGGGCAATCGTTAAGATGTCGCCCTTTTCATACACGGTGTTGATCGATTGACCGCCTTCGGCAATCGTCATGTCATCGTAGTTAGCCGTGCCGTTATTCGTGAGCCCGCCTTCAACGAGTGTGTCATGGCTTGTATTGGTGATCGTACCGGTGGATGTGAGCGTTGCGCCGTCGGCAATCGTGAGCTTGAATTCGTCATCATTGACGCCTTCTTCGCCCGCAATTGTCAAGGCTCCGCCGTTAGTCATCGAACTCGTGATCGTAAGATCCTCGAAGTTGTTTTGACTGTCGGAATCGGACACATAGGTGCCGGATACCGTCACCGCGCCATCCGCTGTGAGCGTTCCGCCATTGTTGATCGTGCCGTTGAGATCGGTCGTGGCCGTCAAATGCAAATTACCAATGTTCGTCACGGTGCCGTTAGCGTTATCCAATGTGCCAATCGTCATACCGCCGCCAATGTTCAACTGACCGTTATTCGTGAACGTATTGGTATGGAGAATACCGTTATCCTTCACGGTCACGGTGCCGGCGTTGGTGATTGTCCAATCAGCGAATTCACCGTTTTTCACCACCAATTGACCGTCAGCGCCAATGTCAGAGCTATTGATCCAACCCACGGTCGGATTGCGAACACCGTCGCTGCCCATCGTGAAGATGCCGTTTTCAATATTGACTTGTCCGCCGTCGGCTGCGTCGATCAACAACTTGTTGCTGTCGTCATAACCCGTCGTCCAGTCGAAGTCATCCGGACGAACCGTGCCCACCAGGGCCAATTCTTGACCGGATTGGATCAAGACGTTTTCTGCGTTGGCAATGTCCTTAAAGCCAATACCCTTAAAGGCGTCAGTACCTGCCCCAATGGAGTTAGCGCCTTCCGCTGAACCACCAAGAACCAGGTTCTTATTGGTATCGCCATTAGCTTCAGAGACGTTATGCAACGTCGTGGTATCAAGCACAATGCCATGCAAGACCTGGCTCAAGCCTTCGGCGATCAACTCTTCAGCCGTGTCAATCGTGAAGTCACTTTCAAGGTCGCCTAAGAAGTGCAACGTTACATCGCTGTCGGCAAAAGCTTCGCCGAATTGGATACCGGCCGAGACGATGGTCGATTGACTAATCAGCGCGTCATCAAAGGCCACCATGCCACTTTCCATATTGATGCCCGAGGCAATACTGTCTTGGACATCGCCTACGGTCGTGGACACAAGGACTTCAGTCGGGATTTCAACCACACCCGTTTCAGGATCTTCAGCGTCGATCTTAATGGCTTCTGTCTTCACATAGTCAAAGAAGTCACCCAAGCTCGTTTGCAATCCACCGCCTTGCATCGTGATGGTGCCCGGAGCCGTGAGTTGCAAATCTTCAACATCGAGTACACCGCCTTCATAAATATTGATGGTGGTATCAGAGTTGACAACATCGGCTGTCACCACTGTCAATCCGTCCTTCCAGGGCATCTTCACCGCAGACGGATCATCGTTATTGATGGTCGGCATCGGGTTCTTGCCGGAAATGTTGACCGTATTATGGCCAAGCAAACCAGTTGTGTTGCCTTCGGCGTCCTTAATGTTGTTAGCGTTAAGCGTACCGCCGGAGATATTTAATGTTGAATTCACGAACCAGCCCTTATCCGACGAAATCGTGCCACCCGTTTGGTTGTAGATCGCGCCGTCGGCGACTAAGTTACCGGTGTGAAGCGTGCCATTGGACACTTCAATCACACCGCCCGCTTGAGCCGTGAGGCTGCCAAGTTCCGTGGCGCCCGACGAGGCGAGCGTGCCGTCGGTGTTCACCGTTACGTTATCCGCGTTCATCGTGGCTTGGTTGTCGAGCTTACCGCCCGCCACCACGGTCACATCCGTGTAGTCAGCCGTGCCGGCGTTCGTCACGGTACCGGTGATGGTCGTGGCTACATCGTTCTTAATGGAGCCTGACGAGAAGATATTGCCCATGAAGTTGACAATATCTTTGAGGATGCCACCGGAGGCGACTTGACCATCCGCGACATTAAGCGTACCGCCTTCAATCGTACCTTGTGTTAAATCAAGGTCAGCGAGTTCAAGCGTGGTGCTGTTGTCAATGGCCACGTCTTCGGCGTTGGTCATGTTGATCGTGGTCGTGCCACTATCTTTGAAGGTAGAACCTTCTTCGGCAATGACCTGACCGGCCGTAACATTCAAACCCGTGAGGTTAGCCGTACCGGCGTTCGTGAACGTACCGCCTTCCACACTGATCCCGCCCTTGGCTTCAATCAAGTTGGTGTTCGTCAAAGTACCACCCGTCGCCACCGTAAAGGCGTTCGCTCCTTCAGCAATGTTCATCGTTCCGGAGTTGTTCAACACGGAGCCGAGAGAGCTCGCGCCTTGGGTTTGAGCGAAAGTGATTGTACCGGCGTTATCGAGCTTACCGCCCGTCGTAGTGAGGTAATCAATTGTGGCTTCGCCAGTGGCGGAGTTCACAAATTGGCCCAATCCGTCCAAAGTCAAGTGGGCAATCGTTGCCGTCTTATCATTTTGGAAAGCACCGCCTACCGTCATGTCATTATTGACAGTCAAGACGCCCAGGTTTTGCATACCGCCCGCAGCGGAAGCACCCGTGGCGTATTCAGCCGGTGCGTTCACATTGAGTGTATCCAATTCCATCACACCCGTTTCTTCATTAACGGTCGGTCTTGCCCAAGCCAAGCTCGTGGGGTCGGCGCCAATGGTTAATGTGAGCGTACCGCCGGTGTATTGACCGAAGTTATGCAATTCGCCGGAAATGGATCCGGTTTCGACATTCATAACGTTGTAGTTGTTCAAAACACCGCCATAGGAACCCGCACCGCTTGCGAGCGTCGTCGCATTAAGCGTGCCCCAGTTCGTAATTTTTCCTTCAGAATTGAGGACTAATTGAGTGGCTTTAAAGGTGGCGTCATGATCTTCACGCAAACCATTTTCACCGTTGCCGCCGACATACATCGTACCGCCGACGTAAACGTTGTTAGCGTAGAAGTCGCCGTGACGAACACGCAACATACCCTTGCCGTAAGAACCATCCTTGTCATTCGGGTTGACCGCGACATAGATGTCCTTTAAGGTGCCGGTTGTCATTTCGGTCGTGCCGTAAGAACCCAAGGTCACCATGGATTCAACGCCATCGGCCGTATTGCCGTGAATCATCAAGTCACCGTCAAGGATGGCGAAGTCTTTCGCACCGTTGACGGATTGGTTTTCACCGACAAGCACCAAGTGCTTGCCGTCGGCCACTTCGGTGCCACCCGTTACGCCTTCAATACCCTTAAAGCCGATCGAGGTCGTTAATCGGTTAGCATCTTTAAGAATCGCCTGGTCATAGTCAGCGCCGGCCACCAACAAAGCCGTGGCGTCGCTGCCGCTGGCTTCATTCGTGAGCAATTCACGAGAGAATGTAGCAAAAGTCGATCCGCCTTCTTTATCAATGGCGCGCACTTGGTTGGCCATATCAATATTGAAGTGTTCGGATGCGTCACCATTGAAGGTCACTTCCAATTGGCCTTCGTGGCCGGCCGGATCCGTGTCGTTGGCGTCCAACTTCGCTAAAACGTCGCTTGCCATACCGGCTGAGTAAGAGGCGTCATCAAAAGCGATGGTACCCCAGCCAAACTCGATACCCTTGGCGACAGAATCGATAATGTCGGAAACACCCGTGGCGACCTTAATGCCTTCGATGTTCACAATGTCATCGGGATCCTGGGCGTCAATGTCAAGCGCGGTGTAATAAACGTCATTGAAGATCTGATTCAATGTCGTATTTAACGTACCGCCTAACAAGTGCGTGGTCTTTTCATCTTTCGTTAAAGCGATTTCCGTCGCTTTCAAAAGTCCACCTTCGGTGATATTCACCGTCGAATCAGACGTCAAACGATCAACGGCCAGGGTTGCCGTGCTCGTATTGTTGCCGGTTCCCACGTTGTAGGTGTTGCCCGTACCCAACTCTGCGTGGCTCATAGCCCCGCCCTTCACGTTCACGGTGGAATTGGTAAACCAGCCGTTTGTGGCTTGGACATCACCGCCGGTGTGCTCGAACGTGATGTTGTCAGCCGTGAGCGTGCCGACTTTGATCGTGCCGGAATTCTTGAAGATGTTTTGCGCAGCCGCTTCACGCTTCAAGATTAATTCTCCGTCACCCGTGATGGTACCTTGGTTATCCAAGCTACCACCCATCGTGAACGTACCGCCGTTCTGGATTTGACCGGTTGACGTAATGGTTAAACCTTGACCGTCAGGCCAAGTTGACGAGATACCGCCGAAAGACTGTGCGCCTTGGGCATTGGTGAAGATACCGGCGATAGTGCCCTGAGCGTAATAACCGATACCGGCGTTAGTCTTTTGACCGCCTTCATTCACTTCAAGGTCGCGCAGCGATTCAGTTGCTTGTTGACGTGGCGCACGATATAAACCCAAAGTAGCCAGTGTGCCGGTTTGAGCTTCGGCTGCCATGACACCGTTGACCATATAGCCACCGGCGCCGACGACTACTTTATCGGCCACGATGTTGCCGGTATTGTAGATTTCACCGCCATCGGAGACTTCAATCAAGCCCGTCGCGTCAGTGCCTTCTTTGTCGCTCGCGGTTAAATTACCGCTAATGTTGTAAACACGAGCCTTTTCACCCGAAACAACGATAGCTTCCAAGTCAGCGTTATCGACGTTCGAGAGCAAGCCGTTCATTGTGATCGTGCCCTTGGCATCGATCGTATGTGTGTTGTTGACATCACCACGGCCTTCTTCCACTGTGGTGTTGTACAGCTTAATCACACCAGTGTTGAGCAACGTACCATTTAAGTACGAGTCATCCAACGCGTTCAAATTGCCGTAGTTATTAAGGTCACCGGCTAACACCAAGGTGTTCATGTCAATGGTGGCGCCTTCACCGTTGGTGAAAGAACCAGTCATTTCCAAATCACCCATGGTCATCTTGCCATAATTAGCGAAGTTGCCGGAGAAGGTGGAGTCGCCCTTAATGGTTGCTGTCGCGCCGATTTCATTGGTAAAACGAGCGCTCAACGTCCCTTGCAAACTACCGGAAAATTCGGCCGTGCCGGAATTGACAAAAGTCGAACCGTCGTAAAGGCGCAAGCCCTTACCGGTGAGCTTACCGGTCTTGGCAATATTGATGTTGGACTTGGTGGATTCACGAGCTTCGAGTTCATCAACGTTGTACGTCCCGTTGACAACATCCAATCCGGCTCCACCCTTGAGGATGATTTGAGCCAATGTGCCGGAGTAATCAGCGCCTTCGGCCAATCCCAAAGTACCCAAAGTGACCTTCGAGCCTTCGCCTTGAGCGGTAATTGCCTTACCGCCTGTCATGTCCATGTTTTCCTTGTTACCGATCAGCACCAGGTTCTTGGCGTCTTTAACGGTAATCGACTTGGCATCATTGACGGAGGTAAAGCCCGTGGAATTCTTCACACCGTCATTGCCAATGACAACATCGGTGCCTTCGCCTTCCAGGGCGCGATCAACATAAATCACATCTTGGAGACCGGCTTTTTCATAGAGTTCGTTTACCTTCGCAACATTCAAAACATCGTTCTTCGAAACACCTGAAATGTTGCCCTCAAAAACGATCTGAGTTGCGTCTCCAAACGTCTCTTT
>NZ_JANRHP010000007.1:0-98588 GCF_024733725.1 Parasutterella secunda | reverse complement strand
AATTTTCTTTAAGCAAAGACCGCTATCAATTCAACTCTTTAAGCAGCTCATCAATGCCTGCCTTTGCATCCATGACCAAACCGTAATCGGCCACTTCAAAGATCGGTGCTTCAGGATCATTATTGATCGCTACTACAACCTTGGCGTCTTTAATCCCTGCAATATGCTGCATGGCCCCTGAAATACCGATGGCAATGTATAAATCGGGAGCAATAATCTTACCCGTTTGACCAACTTGCCAATCGTTAGGACATAAACCCAAATCCACAACGGCACGTGTTGCACCAATGGCCGCTCCCAAACGATCAGCCAATTGAGCCAACTTTTTAAAGCCTTCCTCATCTTCGAGACCACGGCCACCAGCCACCACAATTCGTGCGCCTTGCAGTGCCGGTCTATCCGTTTTGACGGCTTCAAAACTTACTTTGCGGGTTCTCATCGTTTCAGGAAACGGTGCATTCATGACTATTTGCGCTTGACCGTTCTTTTCACAAGCATCAAAAGCCGTTGCACGAATACTCGCGACAATCACCGGTTCTTCATCTTTAAGCGTCACTTCAATGCTTCCGGCGAAAATCGGACGAACATACGTTTGCGCATCAATAACCGCCGTGACATCAGAAAGCGGAGCAACATCCAATAGCGCTGCCACACGGGGCATGACACTTTTACCCATCGAACTCGCTTCAAAAAACACATGGCTATATCCATGTTCTTTGACCAAAGCAACAACCGCTTTGGAGAGCGACTCGGTTAAGATATTTTCACCGTCAGCGGGATTAACGAAAACAGTCTCAACACCACTAAAAGTCTTTGCCACATCTTGCGCAGATTGTCCCTGCCCCAAAAGAAGCATATCCGTTACACCGGCAGCTTTAACGGCCGCCGTCACCAAACTCGCGGCTGTAGGCTTAATGCCTGCGGCGTTGACTTCACCAATCACTAAAGCTCGCATAAACATTCTCCTTCCTACAGTACTTTTGCTTCGGTCTGAAGCTTGTTGATGAGTTCAGACACAGAACTTAACATCTGACCGTTCTTTTCTTTTTTCGGCATGCTGTAGCTCACCGGTTTGAGACGATGAGCGATGTCAACGCCGAGTGTACCCACTTCAATTGTTTCCACCGGCTTTTTCTTGGCTTTCATCATGTTGGGCAACGTTACATAACGCGGTTCAGCCAAACGCAAGTCCGCCGTAATAACAGCCGGAAGCTTAACAGCCACTGTCTGCACACCCCCGTCGACCTCACGTGTGACCAATGCTTCAGCACTATTGGCGATTTCCAACTTGGAGGCAAAACTGGCTTGCGGGATATTGCAATACGTGGCAAGCATTTGACCAACCTGATTGGCATCATTGTCAATGGCCTGTTTGCCCACAATGATCATGTCGGGATTTTCTTTTTCGACGATTTTTTGAAGGATCTTGGCCACTTGCAACGGTTGAATCAACTCTTCACTCAGGACGTGAATCCCACGGTCAGCCCCCATCGCCATGGCTACGCGTAACGTATCGAGACTTTTCTGAGCTCCAATCGTTACGGCCACCACCTCAGAGGCGATTCCCTTTTCCTTCAATTGAACGGCGCACTCAGTGGCAATTTCATCGAAGGGATTAATAGACATTTTGACTGTGGCTGTATCAGGCTCACCCGCCTCATTGAGGCGGACTTTCACGTTGTAGTCAACAACCCGTTTCACGGCTACCAATATTTTCATAAAACCTCTTTTTACCCGCTTTCACGAGCAACACATCATAGTTTTTCAGATTCTGCCCATTATATAGAGCCACCATCAGAATTCATCATCATCACGACGATCATCTGTCAGGCGCTCTCCCCAACCAGCGCTAGCGAATGCAGCCTTAAGCACCTCTGTACCGGTTTCAGCAAATGCGGCCGGATCGGACAGAGTGCGGCGATAAAAGCGAGCACCGGCTAGTCCTTGTAAAAGACCTATCATCGCTTTAGCCGTTGCACGCGGTACATGACTGTCAGTCGGTGTTTCGCGGCGAATATATTGAGTCATTATCTCAATTAATTCTTCGCGGCTTGCAACCGGATGCATATCAGCAAAAAGTCTGGCATCTACATCACTTAAAACCCACGGCGTCTTATAAGCTGCTCGGCCCATCATTACTCCGTCAACCTTTTGCAGCAACTCTTCAGCCAACTCTAACGTATCAACTTGTCCATTAATGACAATGGTGGCTGTCGGAAAATCCCGTTTCAAATCAAAAGCGACTTCTCGTCTTAATGGCGGTACCTCTCGGTTTTCTTTCGGACTTAATCCTTTTAACCAAGCATTGCGTGTATGTACGATAAAGGTTCTAACACCTGCTTCGTAGAGCGTCCCGACAAAGTCACGAACAAAACCATAATCTTCAACCTTGTCAATACCGATACGGTGTTTAACTGTTACATCAATATCAACAGCATCCTGCATCGCCTTGCAACAATCGGCTACCAATTGAGGCTCGGCCATCAAACAGGCTCCGAATGAACCGCGTTGCACACGTTCACTGGGGCAACCGCAATTGAGATTAATTTCATCATAGCCCCAATCTTGGGCAATCTTGGCACATAAAGCCAAGTCCTTCGGATCGCTGCCGCCTAACTGCAGGGCCACCGGGTGCTCTTCTTTATTGAAGTTCAGATGTCTGGCTTTATCACCGTAAATAATGGCGCCCGTTGTCACCATCTCTGTGTACAGTCTCGCATGTCGAGACAGTTGCCGATGAAAATAGCGGCAGTGAAGATCGGTCCAGTCAAGCATCGGCGCCACACAAAAGCGCCAGGGATTGTATTGGGTCATATTTTCGAAAAAGGCCACTCGTACCTTGCGATAAGAGTGGCCTGACAGTTAAAAAATTAATCGTTAACGAGTCTGCACGTAATCACGCAGTCTTTCAGCAAAATCCGGGCTGCGCAATTTACGAATGGCCGCGCTTTCGATCTGACGAACACGTTCACGCGTCAAACCCATTGAGCGACCCACTTCCTCGAGCGTATGGTCATGACTGGTTCCGATTCCGTAGCGCAAACGCAGAACCGTAGCTTCACGATCGGTCAAACGATCAAGTGATTTTTTAATCTCTTCTTCCATCGCTGTCACCATGAAGCGGCGTTGCGGATCCTGTTCTTCATCACCGCGGACAAAGTCAAGCTTTGTTGCGTCTTCATCGTCACCAATCGGTGCGTCGATGGATTCAACACCACGCATGGCTTGGATCAACAACTGTACCTTGGGTAACGGCACTCCGGACAATTGAGCCAATTCATTGTCAGAGGGCTGTTTGCCGTGCTCTTGCAGGTATTTTTGCTTAATGCGACGAATCTTGTTGTAAGACTCTGTCATATGCACCGGAATACGAATCGTATTACCGTAGTCGGCGACCGCACGCGTTACAGCCTGACGCACCCACCACGTGGCATAGGTTGAGAACTTGTATCCACGGCGGTATTCAAACTTGTCCACAGCCTTCATCAAACCCAAATTGCCTTCCTGAATGAGGTCCGGCATGGCCAAGCCGCGATTGACGTAACCCTTGGCAATCGAGATGACCAAGCGTAGGTTAGCTTCGATCATCTTAGCCTTGGCCTTCGACAAACTTGCTTGAGCAACGGTCATACTGCGGTGCAGGTCACGCTGTTCAGCGATGGGTAAGCTTGCATCGTCTTGCAATCCGATCAGTCGAGCCTGCAATTCTTCGAAAACACCACGATGCTGTTCCAATGCCGCAGACCAGGGTTCACCACTTGCCACTTCATCATTGAGCCATTGACGATCGCAGCAGCGTTCATTAAATCCTTTGACAAAACGTTCTTGAGGCATATGAGCCTTGTTGACCATCACGTCGCGCATGGCGTACATGGTATCGGTCACCTTGGACATATGTTCAGCAAGAATGTCGGCCAAATGCGTCACCGTCTTCACAGAGAAACGCACGATGGACAGTTCATCGGAGATATTTTGGCGAGCACGCTCGAAATCCTTCTTCTTAGCAGGATCACCGAAACTTTCCCGCATCGTCTCAAGGTATCCCTTCAAACGATCAAACATCTCCAGAGCACGCTCTTTCATTTCCTCAAGCTGCTCAACCGTCATAGCGGCAGCACCGATATCGGTGTTCAAATCACCACTGTCGTCTTGAATTTCTTCTCCGGCCACGTCGGTGAAACCGTCGATCACGTTGTCGATCGTTTCGGATCCTTCACGAATCTTTTGAGCCAAGACCAACAACTCTTGAATGGAGAGCGGCGACATCAGCACCACCTGTACCAAACGGGCGCGGTGCTGTTCGATACTCTTGGCGACTTCAATTTCGCCTTCACGGGTTAAGAGTTTATGGCTGCCGACACCACGCAAATAGGCGCGAAGCGGATCTTTGGAAAGACCAGCGCTTTCTTCAGGTGTCAAAATCGTTGCGGCATCTTCTTCATCGATATCATCATCGACCGTTGCCTGTTGCTCGGCCAACATCGCCACCGTGTCTTCGTCAGGCGTGTGGTCAAACACCTGCACACCGAAGCGGCCCAAACCCAATGTGATTTCCGTCAAGGCATCTTCAGAGCGTAAGGCGCTTTCGGGCAACAAGTCATTGATTTCAGCGATGGTCACCCAACCACGCGAACGGCCGAAACGAACCAATTGGCGATAGCCGTTTTCGGCGCCTTCTTCATGCTCAGGCTGCACAGGCATCAAGTCAGCGATCGGGTCACTCTTTTTGCGTCCGCCCTTTCGCTTTTCTACCTTGGGAAGCTCCTCAAAACCGTCTTCGAAACCTTCTTCAGACAGCTCCTCAGCTTCTTCAATCTCTTCTTCGAGCTCTTCTTCATCGAGCTCCTCTTGGGCATACTCGTCATCATCGAGCTTTAAACTGCCCTTGAGATCAAAATCCAACTGCTCATGTGAGTGCAACCACTCATTGAGATCTTCACCCATAGAAGCCTCATTGACCAAAACCTCTGCCTTATCGGCGCTGCGGTCCGTCTTTTTAGAGGTTGCTTTTTTGACAGTCGCTTTTTTCATCATTTCGTACAAATATTCAGTAACTTCATCGGAAGGAAAATACCCAACTTGCGAACAACGAAGGCAAAACTTACAACGCGCAAATTCCTATGGAACAAAAGTTCCCACGGCACCTATTCTTTACTCGTGCCGACATCATTGCAATAAACAGAATTTCGCGTTCTTAGCCTTTGACCCACGCAAGAGAGTTTTCTCCAACCGGTCCGATCAGCATTGCTGCCAACCCGATTCCCGTTGATTATTTCACCTGAGAGCTTTATTCTTTCAGAAGAAAGACAAACACCTTCAGGTAAAACCCGAATTTACAATAAGCAGAGGTTTCGGGGCTAAGATATACAGATACAGACTAGATTCGTCCTATGACGAAGGGCCACCAAACCGCTACTGCGAACTTATTAAGATACACTAGAAAAGAAAAGCCTGTGCAACAAAATTCACAGGCTTTTTTATTTATTTGATATAGATCAAATTATTTTAATGTTATCACTATCTAAGAATCCCCTAAGCTTATTCGCTCTACTGGGATGACGAAGCTTTCTAAGCGCTTTCGCTTCGATTTGGCGAATGCGCTCACGGGTCACAACAAATTGGCGCCCTAGTTCTTCAAGTGTGTGTTCCGTACTGGTATCGATACCGTACCGAAGCATAAGCACTTTAGCCTCTCGAGGCGATAATGAGGCAAGCACTTCGTGGACCACCTCTTTGAGATTATCATTTTCAGCTCGCTCAAGCGGTCCTAAAGAAGTTTTGTCCTCGATGAAATCAACCAGATGTGAATCCTCTTCATCGCCTACCGGAGAATCAATTGAGACGGGCTCACGGCGAGCCCGCATAATAGTTCGGACACGTCGCTCTGTGAGTCCAACCTCTTGAGCTAAGTAGGCGTAAGAAGGCTCATGGCCGTATTCTTGCTGATATTGTTTTGAAATTCGCGTGATTTTGTTGAGCGTTTCAACCATGTGTACCGGAATGCGGATGGTTCGCCCTTGATCAGCCAGCGCACGAGTGATCGCCTGACGTATCCACCAAGTCGCATACGTTGAAAACTTGTAGCCGCGTCTGTATTCAAATTTATCAACCGCCTTCATGAGACCAAGGTTACCTTCCTGAATTAAATCCAAGAATTGAAGTCCGCGGTTGAGATAGTGCTTTGCAATAGAAATCACCAGGCGCAGATTGGCATTGATCATTTCTTGTTTAGCATCGCGCACACTTTGCTCAGCTTTGCACATTTGAGCATAAAGTTCACGCATGCGCTGGGCAGGCAATCTTGCTTCAGTCACCAACGAACTGTATTCAGACTGCACGCGCAAAATGGACTCAAAATTCTTCTCGAGCGCCAAAACGTAAGGCTTATCCGATTTCAAACAGGCGCGTAAAGCAACCTCCGAGAAACCTTCATCTCGAAAGAGCCGCCCAAACTCAGCTTTGGGCATTCCGACAACATCAACCAAAAGTCTTTGGGCATCCTGCTCAATACGCTTAAACGCTTCGGCCTTGTCATGTAATAAGTCTGACAATGTACGAACCGTCGAAGCCGTAAAGCGCACACGCATTAATTGCTCTTTAACCGCCACTTCAAGCTGACGATACTGATCACTGCCCACGGGCAATTGGCTCATGCAATCAAAATATCCCTTGCAGGTATCAAGGATGTCAAGCGTCGTTTCTTTGAGAACTTTAAGTTGCTCTGAACTCATCGCAGAAGCACCGATTGAGACTTCCTGCACGTCGTCATCAGCTTCTTCGTCGTACTCCGGCATATTCTCTTCAGCCATTGAAACTGAATCAATATCCTCGTCAGTCACCCCGTCGACTATGGCCTCGACGCTCACTTCATCGGCGCGAAGCATATCGGCCATGTCCACAAGCGTTTTCAATGCCGAGGGACTGTCGGCGATTGCTTCCATCATTGCCTGAAAGCCGTTTTCAATACGACGGGCAATCGAAATTTCTTCTTCACGCGTTAAAAGAGGAACTGCCCCCATTTCACGCGTGTACATTGTCATGGGGTCCGACGTTCTTGACACATCGCTTTCAACAAGCGAGAGCACATCCTCGTCATCGTCCTCATCGTCGTCCTCCTGTACCAGTGATAAGGGCGAATCATTGAGCAAGATTTCGTCTTCAGCCGGCGGCTGCTCAAGAACTTGAATACCTAAGAAGCTGAAAGCGTGCTCAAGTTTAGCGATGGCTTCATCCTCGTCTTCAACCTGCTCAGGCAATACCTCTGTTAGCTGCTCGTAAGTAACAAAGCCATTTCGTTTAGCCGAGACGATCAAAGCGCGAAGTTTTTGCAAACGCAGCTCACTTGCTCCGTTTTGATAGACCTTTTCGAGCGATTTTTTCAAACGCATTCTTTTGCGTTTGGTGTTACTCGCCTGCGGCAAGATACTCGGATCAGGCGTCTGGATCCGAAGCGGTTGATCAAAAAGAATATTGATGGTGGTTTCCGCAGAGCAGGCGGATTGAACAGTCAGCGGTTCGCTTTTGGACGACTTTTTCTTTCGAGTAGCCATACACACACTCTATGCCTTCGTCACAACACCGGGGCGGACGGAAAAACAGCTAAGGGAGAGTTCGGGTCGTTTGCGAATCAAAGGGCTCGCAAATCATCTCCGCAATCGTCTATTGATGAAACAATCTTTTATTGTTGCGGACGGTTTTGCGATTATACGAGCTTTAACGGGCGATTGGGCAAGCAAAAAATAGGGACTTTCGCTTGTATCAGCCACTTAGACGGCTGTCTAAAACAAGATCGACAGCCTGAGAGCTTTCATCGATGAGCGATCGATGAATATCCTGTCTGCGCTTAAAAAGACGTTCCAAATACTGAGACTCGACCGGCTCGCCTCGCTCTTCCATGCTTAAAAGCTCGGCTATTTGTGCATCGAGCTGCGCTTTTTCTAATTTCAAAAAAGCACACTTGATTTCAAATTCTGCCACCGCTTCGGGCGTTTGCAGCACCTCTTCCTCGGAAGCCAAATCCGCCAAACGATTGTAGAGGGGATCGCCCTGCATAAAGGACAGTAAATAGCCCGTTGTCAGTTTTGACTCTTCAAAACCCTCACCTTTGGAATGATCTTGAGCTAAATGCCAGAGTCTGACAATCGCCTCTTCCCACTCATCAACGGTATCGAGCATCTCGTATTCAATCTGATCGGAATACTTGATTAACCAAGACGGGTGCGTCACGAAGCACTGCAATAATCGGCGCTTGATGTTGGTAAACACCGGCCCCGTTGTCACAGGTCGTACGGGACGCTTGGAGCGTTCACCCTGTTTGGTATCTCGTCCATAACCGGAAAGCGCTTTGGCCGGTTTAGTCTGCGGAACATCCAAAAGCGTCACCCCGCAAAGCGAAGCAACTTCGGCCGGTTCCATGCGAACGGCCGCCGCAAACTCCTGCACCAACAGTTGCCTGAGCGCATGAGCGGTCATTCGCTGTAACAAGGGTTTTGCAATCGCGACAGCCTGAGCCCGTTCCTCGGCTGTACGCAGTCCCTGTCCTTGACTGACTTCCCGAACAATGTCCATGACAAAAAATTTGGACAACGGAAAAGCGGAGCGCAACTGTGCTTCAAAAGCTTCCGGCCCCTGACTTTTGATCAGACTGTCCGGATCTTCATCTTGCGGCAAAAGCACAAAATGAGCAGTTTGGGTATCAGTGATGATGGACAAAGTCGACTCCATCGCCCTTCGAGCAGCCTTAAAACCAGCCGCATCTCCGTCAAATGAGAAATAAACATGATCGGAGAGCTGAAACAGTTTTTTTACGTGCTCAGGTGTAATGGAGGTGCCGAGAGCAGCAACGGTTTCCAAGAAGCCGCCTTGGGACATCTGGATAACATCCATATAACCTTCGCACACAATGGCGCGGCCCTTTTTATGAATGGCATCCCGGGCCTCGTAGAGGCCGTATAACTCCTGACTCTTGTGGTATACGGGTGTTTCTGGTGAATTCAGGTATTTAGGTTCCTCTCCGGGAACCATTGTTCTCGCCCCGAAACCAATCACTTGCCCGCGAGGATTCCGAATCGGGTACATCACCCTGCTTCTGAAGCGATCATAGCGATGCCCGTCTTTAGCGATCACCAAACCGGACTCTTCCAATTTGGGGTCGTCATAGGCTTTATCTTTAAAAATCGCCTCAAGACCTTGCCAAGCATCAGGCGACAAACCCAATTGAAATTTATTGACGGTCTCTTCCGTAATGCCGCGTCCCTTGAGATACTCAATAGCGTGGCGATCATGGAAAAGTGTTTGATGATAAAAATCCGCCGCTTGGGCCAGGTAATCAGTAAGTGTTTTAGCTCGAGCCTGACGGATCTTGGCTTGACGATCTTCGGGAACTTCCATCCCTAAATCGTCAGCAAGCTCTTTAATAGCTTCAGGAAAGGACAGTCCCTTGAACTTCATCAAAAAGGTAATCGCCGTGCCGTGTTCGCCGCAACCGAAGCATTTAAAAAATTGCTTGCTGGGGTTAACGGCAAACGAGGGCGTTTTTTCCTTATGAAACGGACAACAGGCCATCCAGTTGCTGCCTTTGTGCTGCAACTTCACATAGCGTCCGATCACCTGCACGATATCCGTGCGGGAAAGAACCTCTTCGATAAAACTCTCGGGAATCATTAAGCGAAGTGTCCGGTCTGTGGTTTTAAGCGGTCAACTTTTGCTTAATCAGCGCAGAAACCTTACCCATGTCAGCGCGACCGGTAAGCTTGGGCTTGACCGCGCCCATCACTTTACCCATAGCGGCCATGCCGTTAGCACCGATGGCGGCGATGGCTTCATCGATGATGGCAAGAATTTCTTCTTCGGTCAGAGGCTTAGGCAAATAGGTCGATAAGACATCAATTTCAGCCTGTTCTTTATCGGCCAAGTCTTGACGATTGGCTGCCGTGTATTGTTCGATGGAATCGTGGCGTTGCTTGACGAGTTTAGCGATGATCGAGATGATCTCGGGATCTGCGCACTGAACACGTTCGTCCACTTCTTTTTGCTTGATAGCAGCCATCAAGAGACGAATAGCTCCCAAACGAGCTGCATCGTGAGCTTTCATCGCGGCCTTCATATCGGCCATGATCTGTTCTTTAATCGTCATTTCCATTCCTTTGAAAAAAAACGCGTGCAACCTCTCTCTTCAGTCAGAGCTTTGCACGCGTGATTTTGGCTTAAAGCACAAAGCTCAAGCCCTGACGGTCCCTGCGCTAGATCGGACCGTCAACTGTATGCGGTCCGAAAATTAGTAGAGCTTCTTCGGCAACATTTGGCTGCGCAAGCGCTTGTAGTGACGCTTGATGGCAGCAGCCTTCTTACGCTTACGTTCAGCCGTGGGCTTTTCATAGAACTCACGAGCACGCAATTCGGTCAAAAGACCGCTCTTTTCAATGGTGCGCTTGAAACGGCGAAGAGCGGTTTCAAACGGTTCGTTTTCTTTAACACGAATAGTGGGCATCAGGCACCTTACCTGTCAATAAAAAAATGTTGCGGTATTGATTTACCGATCTGATCAGTGCGCACAAATCCATCTCGGAATGTATCGCACGACCTCCGAAAGTTGCATATTTTCGCATAAAATACGGATAAAAGGAAATAGTCCTTTCATTTTTTTGTCTTTTTTCTTGCAGAATCAATATAACTTATTGATTCTTTTGATATTTATGCTCATTCTTGGTTTAGAGTCCTCTTGTGACGAAACGGGCGTTGCTCTCATTGACAGCGAAAAAGGCTTATTGGCTCATGCCGTGCACACCCAAATTGACATGCACCGACTTTATGGCGGCGTGGTTCCTGAATTGGCCAGCCGAGACCATATCCGTCGCGTTATTCCGCTCATTGAACAAGTGCTCGAAGAGGCTGGCAAAACCAAGACTGACCTTGATGCCATCGCGGTTACGCAAGGACCGGGCTTGGCCGGCGCTCTTTTAGTGGGCGTAAGCGTTGCTCATGCGCTCGCTTTTGCGTTGGATATTCCAGTTATTGGTATTCACCACATGGAAGGGCACCTGCTGGCTAATTTATTGGCCGATCCCGCTCCCGAATTTCCGTTTATCGCGCTTTTAGTATCAGGCGGCCACACCCAAATCATGAAAGTCAACCGCTTCGGAGACTATGAACTGTTGGGCGACACGCTCGATGATGCGGTGGGTGAAGCCTTTGATAAAACGGCACAGCTCTTGGGCATGTGCTACCCGGGCGGTCCCGCCGTGAGCGCTTTAGCCGAGAAGGGCACGTCCGGCGCCATTGAACTGCCCCGTCCCATGATTCATTCACCCAATCTTGACATGAGTTTTTCGGGTTTAAAAACCGCGGTATTGACCGCCGTTAAAAATGCACCCGATGCAACGGATGAAACCTTTCGCGCCAATTTAGCCCGAGCTTTTGTGGATGCTGTCGTGGATGTTTTGGCGGCAAAAACTGTCAAGGCAATGAAGCAATCAAAAATGAAAACGCTTGTGGTCGCAGGAGGCGTGAGCGCCAACAAGCAGCTTCGCAACCGCTTGGTTTATGAAATGCGCAAACGCGGCATGAAAGTATTCTTTCCGCCCATCAAACTGTGTACAGATAATGGGGCGATGATCGCCACTGCCGGTTTAGAGCGAATGAAACACATGAGCGCCGATGACATTAATCGTCATTTTAAGAATATGAAATTTGGTGTTAAGCCTCGTTGGCGGCTCAAAGAAGCCGCCGCGGATATCATTGGCTAAAGATCTTTGAGCGTACGAGTCAAAATTTGCACGCCGGACAAAAAGTCTTCCATTCGCATGGCTTCGCGATGATTGTGTGAACCGTTTTGATTAGCGATAAAAATCATCGCCATCGGAATGCCTTCCTGAGCAATATCACCGGCATCATGGCCGGCGCCCGAAGGCATACGAATAACCGGAATATTTTCTTGAGCAGCCGAAGATTCCAATTTATTAATTAAGTACCCGTCACTTAAGGCTGGCTCAATGTAGAACGCCTGATCAAATTCGAAGCGAACACCAAAGTCAGCTTCTATCCTTCGAGCTTCTTTCTTAAAGAGCTCATAGAAATATTCTCTCGTTTGTACTGAAAGTGTGCGGATATCAAGGCTAAAGGTTACTTCGCCGGAAATGATGTTAAAGCTCTGTGAAGGCGGCGTATTAACAACACCGTTGGTGTAGACCAAATCATCGCCCGCTTTGAGCCTTTCAATCCAGTGCGCGCGCATGACGGCAAAAAGCTGAGCGACAGCAGCCACAGCATCGTGTCTAAACTCAAAATCAATGGCACCAGAATGAGCGGTTTCCCCCAAGCACCGAATAGCACGGTGAAAGACATTGCCTCGAATACCAGTTACCAGGCCAACCTTTGCTTGAGAAGATTGTTCCAACTTCGGCCCTTGTTCAATGTGTAATTCAAAATAAGCCGCCACATCCTTCGGATTTAAGTAGGCCTTGCCTTGAACTAACGCCTGCGGATTAATCCCGCAGTCTTGCATCGATTCCCCCAAAAGCTTACATTCGGGCCGATAACGACGATTCAAGTCTTCGGGCGTCAATGTTCCTAAGATCGCACGAGAACCGATTAGGCCTTGTTCTTCACAACGGAAAGCCACAACGTTTAAGTTACAATCCAATTGAATGCCTGACTCTTTAATGGCTTTGGCTGCACAAAGTCCTGACACGATACCGGCCAATCCATCAAAATTTCCGCCTTCAGGAACGCTATCGGCGTGACTGGCCACCATTAAAAACGGCCTCTCCGGATGTTTTCCTTCAAGAGTCATCCAAAGATTGCCCGCCTCGTCATACGAGCAGTTCATGCTTAAACCAAGGGCGACTTTTTCAAGATACCTCAATACCTGAGTTTCTTTTTCCGAATAACCCAAACGAGTAACGCCCAGGTCGGATTTCGACATCTCACGAACATCAGTGAAAATTTTCTGAGCAAAATCTTTTTCCGTTTGCATTTTTTGCTACTCCTAACCGGGTCTCACCGTTTTCTGCCGTACGGTCTCCCATACGATTTCCACCAATTGGTGGTTAATCCGCATTGGCGCAATCAACCGGCTTTGCTCCCAATTCATCGACCAAAACAGAAGGGTTGATTTTCACAATAAAACCGCGGCGCCCCCCGTTGATGTAAATTTCCGGCAATTCCAAAATCGTCTTTTGCACGTATACCGGCATACGTTTTCGAGTTCCAAAGGGCGAAGTACCGCCAACTTGATAGCCGCTATTGCGTTGAGCTTGCTCGGGCTTACAAGGTGCGATATGTTTTGCTCCCACTTGACGGGCAAGATTTTTGGTACTGACTTCACAGTCACCATGCATAAGAATCACCAAGGGCTTCGCGTGCTCGTCTTCCATAATGAGTGTTTTAACAACCGTGTGGTGATCTAAACCGAAAGCGGCGGCAACGGAGGCTGTACCGCCGTGCTCAACATACTCGTAAGAAAAGGGTTCAAAGGCGACCTTATGTTGTTTGAGCCAATCGGTGGCCGGTGTCGCACTTTGATGTTTTTCTTTAGACATAATCGTTCCTTTCACTTTTTTATCAAAGACCCGCTGGCAACGGGAAAGCAATCCTGTCGGGCACGCCCGGCATGGTCTCTACAGAGGTGGCCCCGTTTGCCTTTAAGTATTCCACTACGCCTTGAACCAAATGCTCAGGCGCTGAAGCGCCGGCTGTCAGCCCCACCTTTTCCACGCCATCAAACCAAGAGGGTTCAATATCTGCAACGCTGTCAATTAAAAATGCGCGAACACCTTCACGCTGGGCCTTATCACGGAGTCTGCGGGAATTCGAACTGGTACTGGATCCAATCACCAACACCAAGTCAACCATGGCCGCTAATTTCTTTACAGCTTCCTGACGACTTTGCGTGGCGTAGCAAATATCCGCTGCCGACAATGAGCGAATGGATGGGAAACGGGCCTTCAACCGAGCAATGACTTCTTTCGTTTCATCCGTCGACAAAGTGGTCTGCGTCACATAACCGACTTTATTGGGATCGGGCACGTTAAGAGCGTCAACTTCTTCATCAGTGTAGACACGGTAGATGTTGTTGTCGACCTGTCCCATGGTCCCTTCCACTTCCGCATGTCCTTTGTGACCGATCACAATAACCGTCAATCCCTCTTCATGCATTTTGACGACCTCTCGGTGCACTTTCATTACCAAAGGGCAGGCGGCATCAAAAAGACGAATCTTTCGTCCTGAAGCGTACGCTTTAACACTTTTGGGAACACCGTGGGCCGACAAAATAGCCGTTGCTCCATCGGGCACTTCGCTTAGATGATCAACAAAGATCGCGCCTTTTTCTTTCAGTTCATTGACCACCGTCTTGTTATGAACAATTTCATGACGGACATAAATCGGACTGCCGTAGACAGCCAAGGCCTTTTCCACAATCGCAATGGCCCGATTGACACCGGCGCAAAACCCTCGCGGCTGAGCTAATAAAACCTGCATGGATGTTCCCCTCAAAATATTTCAAAAGTCTACCGTTTTTTAATCATCTCGTTTTCATCATTTGAGCTTAATCGTTAAATTTTTTAGCGTATTTTGTGCAAACAGTCGCAGAAAATTTGAATTAGTATTGACCTTGGCTTTCAATCAACAAAACAGCAGTATTAAAAAACAAAGCTTCAGCTACTTTTATGCGCCCCACCAACACCATCCTCGGACAACACTTCAGCATCGCAGGACAGTTGCGCTTCACATTCCCTCGCATGCTGATGTCGCTTTTCATCATGAGCTATATGGTGGCCGATGGTGTTTTAATCAGTCGCTACATGGGCACCGTGGCGCTAGCCTCTCTAAATATGATCTTCCCGCTTGCCATCTTTTTGGGTGCAGTCGGCATCATGCTTTCTGCCGGTGGCGGCTCCGTTGTCTCACGACGCATGGGGGCCGGCGACTCAGCTGGCGCCGACCGAGCCCTAAGCACACTGGTTTACGCGGAATTTGCCTTTGGAGTCATCGTGGGATTCTTGGGTATTTTGTTATTAGATCCTCTGTTGGACTTTCTTAATGTCAACGAAGAGCAATACGCCTATGCCTATGAGTACCAAATTGTTTGGCTTGCCTTCATGCCCTGCTTTTTATTGAGCGTGTTGTCTCAGACTTTTTTCACTGTAGCGGGATTCCCCAAACTGGGCCTGGCCGTTTCAATCGCCTCGGGTCTTACCAATGTTGTTTTGGATATTGTTTTTATGGGGCCTTTAGGTTGGGGTATGTATGGCGGAGCACTGGCGACGGTTATCTCCTGGATTGTCGCGGCGGTGGCCGGAGGCATTTTCTTTTGCCGAACGAAAGCCCCTATCAAAATCATTTTGACTCGTCCCGACTGGGCAGCTCTTAAAGGCGCATGTACAAGCGGATTTTCTGAAATGGTGGGCAGTCTTTCCTCTTCCGTTACGCTTTACTTATTTAATGCAGCTTTTATGTATTGGTTGGGTGTTGACGGTGTGGCCGCTTTAACCATTGCATCCTATTCAACGTATGTTTTTAATTCCATCTTTTATGGTTTTTGTGAAGCCACCGGTCCGATTCTAGGCTATAAATACGGCGAACAGAACTGGACAGAATTGGCCTGTGTCTTTAAAAACAGTCTCGTCATCATGACGATATTCTCGCTTGCAGCCTATGGTATGTCGGTTATTTTCGCCGCCCCCGTCTTGGCTTTCTTCACTCCGAGGGACTCGGCGGTCTTTGAACTCGTTTTAGCCAATTTCGGCTACTTTGCACTTTCCTTGTTACTTCTGTGTCCCAATATGTTTGCCGCCTACCTCTTCACAGCCATGGGAGATGGCAAACGCGCAGCCATTGTCTCTTTTTGCAGAACGTTTCTATTTACCGTTCTGGCTATCGAGTGTCTGCCGCTTTTAATCGGCGAGATTGGTCTTTGGCTTTCTGTGCCGCTAGCTGAAACACTGACTTTCATTTTGAGCGTTACACTCATCATCCGCAATAAACGACGCTATGGCTACGATGGACAGCCCGCCCTTGTCATTAATAGAGACTAGGGCTATCACCTCATAAAACTTATAAAAATTTGCGTATGCAGGGGGCGATGAGTATAATGCTCGATACCGTTGACCCCACCGAGGTGAGATGCATTACTTCGGGCGGGTTGTTTTTGTTTTAATTTTTTGACTGGAGTTAGCGATGGCACGAGTGTGTCAAGTCACCGGCAAAGCGCCGATGGTCGGCCACCGCGTCTCTCACGCAAACAACAAAACCAAGCGTCGTTTCATGCCCAATCTTCAATATCGTCGTTTTTGGGTTGAAAGCGAAAACCGTTGGGTTCGTTTGCGTCTGACGGCGGCAGGTCTTCGTACGGTCGACAAGCTCGGTATTGATGCGGTCTTAGCGGACCTCCGCGCCCGCGGCGAAATCTAATAGGAGTTCACCATGGCAAAGGGTAACCGTGAAAAGATCAAGTTAGAGTCGACCGCCGGTACGGGTCACTTCTATACGACGACCAAGAACAAGCGTACGAGCACGGGCAAGATGGAAATTTCCAAGTATGACCCGGTTGCTCGCAAGCATGTGGTTTATAAGGAAACGAAGCTCAAGTAATTGAGTATCGTACCGACCAAAAAGCCCGATTTTTCGGGCTTTTTCTATTTCTGCTCGTTTTTTCTTCAATTCTCTCATTAATCCTTTTTTCCATTGAGAGATCACACTCTTTCCCCTATCATTGAATCACGCTTTAACCAGTATTCGGATATCCGGCGGAGTTTTTCACGTGCAAACCGTTTATCACACTCCATTTCTACGAGCAATCTTTGCTGTATCTGTTTCTATTTGGCTGACAGCTTGTTCGCCGTCTGATACCGATAAAAATACTCAAGATCGTTTCCATCTGGAATACGCCAGCATGAAAGATATCCGAGATATCAATCCTCACCTCTACTTAGGGGAAATGGCGGCTCAGGCCATGGTTTTTGAACCTCTGGTCATCAATACCGCAAAAGGCGTTGAACCGTGGCTTGCCAAAAGTTGGGATATTTCCGCTGACGGCAAAACATACACTTTTCATCTGCGTGAGGGTGTTCGTTATACCGACGGTCACCCCTTTACCGCGCAAAGCGTGAAAGCCAATGTTGATGCAATCCTGGAAAATAAAATTCGTCATGCATGGCTCAATTTAGTCAATGAAATCGAGTCTTACCGTGCGCTTGATGAATTAACGTGGGAACTGCACTTAAAACATCCCTATTTCCCTACATTGATTGAGCTCGGTGTTTCCAGACCTTTTCGCTTCATATCTCCCGCCTGCATGGATAACGGTCACACGAATAACGGTGTGAAGTGCCTGGCAGGAACCGGACCATGGAAACTTTCCGAACACAAGCGAAACCAGTACGCGGTCTTTAGCACAAACGAGACATACTGGGGTGAAAAACCAAAATTAAAATCGATCCGATGGAACGTGCTGCCTGACGCACAAACCATGTTGATGGCACTTCAAAAAGGAGAGATTGACCTGATATTCGGCGCCGACGGTGACCAATTGACAAGCGATGCGTTAAGCATGCTGCAAAAGAGCCATTCTCTATCGGTTTCTTTAAGTGAACCCATTGCAAGCCGAGCCATTTTATTAAACACCAAGAGAGCTGTTACCGCAGACTCGACACTGCGTCTTGCTATCGCTCACGCCATTGACAGACAAGCAATTGCGAAAGGAGTTTTGAACAACCTTGAAGAGCCTGCGCCAACCCTTTTTGCCCGCAATGTCCCCTACTGCGACGTTGATTTAAAAATCCGTGAATACAGTCCACAGAAAGCTCGAGATCTTCTTGATCAAGCGGGGTGGGTTGCGTCTCAAGACGGCATTCGGGAGAAAAACGGGATAAAAGCTGAAGTTGCCTTCTACTTTAATGCGCAAAACGCACAGGAAAGAACCATTGCCGAAGTCATTCAAGCCGATTTGGCTCAAGTCGGCATTAAAGTGAATCTTTTCGGTGAGGAAAAACAGATTTTCCTCGATCGCCAAAGAAGCGGCGATTTTGATCTGCAGTACGCGCTTTCGTGGGGAGCTCCGTATGACCCACAAAGTTATCTTTCATCCTGGCGCATTCCTGCGCACGGAGACTACCAAGCTCAGCTGGGACTGCCCAATAAAGAAAAAATTGACCGCTTGATCGGAGACTTCATGATCGAGATGAATGAAGATAAACGACAGGCTCTGGTCTCAACGATTCTTGAAGCTATTCACAATGCTGATGTGTACGTGCCGATTTCGTACTCCAGAACCAAAGCGGTTCACACGCCGTCATTAAAAGGAGTGGATTTCAAAGTTTCACAGTACGAAATTCCGTTTGAATCCATGTACTTTGAATCAGGTAATCAGCCATAATTGCTGTGTTGATTTTCTGCAATAGAACAAATGCTCCGCTTTTTCCTCAAACGTTTGCTTTTCATGGTGCCGATATTAATCGGTATCACAATCATTACGTTTGCCATTGCGGAATTTTCATCGACTGATCCGGCCGAAGCCTCCATTCGCGTAAACGGCATGCTCCCGACGGCAGAACTCATTGAAGCCACCCGCCAGGAATTCGGACTCGATAAACCTTTTTTGACTCGCTACGCCGATTGGTTGAGCGGCGCTCTTCATGGTGATTTGGGACTAAGTTACGTCACCCGACTTCCGGTTACAAACAGTATCCTCGAAGCCCTTCCCGCTACGCTTTTTCTGGCGCTTACCGCTCTTTTGATCATCATCTCGGTAAGCCTGGCGGCGGGTACCCTTTCAGCCCGAGCGGAAAATTCAAAAACCGATTGGTTTATTCGCGGTTTTATTTTCTTTACGTCGTCGATGCCCGGATTCTGGGCAGCTTTAATTCTGATTTGGATTTTTTCGGTCCAGCTCAACGTCTTTCCTACAAACGGAATGCGCTCAGCCTCATCGGTTGTATTGCCCGCCGTGACCCTGTCACTTGCCTACATCGGCACCTACATGCGTTTGATTCGCTCAGAGATGATCAAAACTGCCCACGAAGACTGGGTACTTTTTGCTCGCGGCCGTGGCTTATCGGAAAAAAGCATCACGTGGCACATGATTAAAAACTCTTTGCATGCATCGCTCACGGCCCTAGGAATGTCTATCCCGAAGCTAATCGCAGGCGCTTTTATTATCGAGAGTATTTTTGCTTGGCCGGGAATCGGACGCCTTTGTGTGGAAGCGGTATTTAACCGAGATCTGCCAATTATTCAGGCCTACGTGCTGCTGATGGCCACTCTTTTTGTTTTCTTTAACCTAGTGAGCGATCTGCTTGGCCTGTTCCTAGACCCAAGGCAAAGAGACAATAGCAAAGGACCGTTATGAAGCGCCTATTTTTTGTCCTTTCGTCACTATGGAATAAACCGACTGCCCGGTTGGCTGCGGGTTTTCTGTTTTGCGTCTTGACCCTGGGACTATTTGCACCAGTCTTACCCCTGGCGGATCCCACCGCTATTGATCTTGGCAATAAATTTTTATCTCCTTGCAGTGCCCATTGGCTAGGAACCGATGCTTTGGGACGAGATATTTTTTCAAGACTGATCTGGGGTATCCGATCCAGTGTCTACACGGCTCTTGTTGCCACCCTTTTAACCGCGCTTTTCGGCACACTCTGGGGACTGGTGAGTGCGGCGGCCAACCGCCAAACCGATGAACTGATGATGCGCTTTTGCGACCTCTGGATGTCCTTTCCGAGTGAAGTGATGATCTTAGCCATGGTGGGGCTTTTAGGGCCGGGAATAGAAAACATCATCATCGGTTGCTTGGTGGCCAAATGGCCATGGTACGCACGCATGATCCGATCACTTGCGAAACGAATCCAAAACAGTGCTTTTATTCGGTTTAGTCTCGTCAATAATGCCGATCGGCGCTGGATTCTGACACGACACCTCTTTCCGAATGTCCTTGCCGATTTCTTTGTGTTAGCAACCTTGGACACGGGAAGCGTTATTTTGATGATTTCCTCCTTATCCTTCTTAGGATTAGGAGTTTCTGCGCCAACGGCGGAGTGGGGCATGATGTTGGCCGAAGCCAAAAACGTCATGACTCTCTACCCCTGGCAAATGCTGCCCGCGGGCTTAATGATTTTATGCACGGTTGTTGCTTTGCACTTTTTGGGCGATGCGCTCGCCCAAGTTTTTGAACCCAAACAAAGAGCATCTTCACACGGAGGTTTTTATGAGCGATAAAAACCTTCCTCTGAAAAATCTCATCGAGGTCAGAAATCTCAAGATTGTGCCCCGCGCCAATCCACGATACGCCATTCTCAAAGGCGTCGATTTTGAAGTCAAAGCCGGCGAATCCCTGGCATTATTGGGTGAGTCCGGCGCAGGCAAGTCCTTAGCCCTTCAGGCCGTCTGCGGACTGCTTCCGCCTTGTCTGGCCGCTTTCGGTTCCGTTAAAGTACATGGCTCTGAAGTTCTGCCTCTGGGTTACAGTCGCAGCGATCGCGGCAAAAGTATTCTTTATTTAAGCCAGCAACCGACCACCGCCTTCGATCCGCTAACGAAAGTCGGACCACAGCTCATCGAGACAATCATCACCCACTTTCCGTCGCTCACAAAAGAAGCGGCAAGGAAAACCATTTGTGAAACCTTAAGCTCTCTGCGAATAGCTGACCCGAATTTCGTTCTCACACACTACCCCCATGAGCTCTCAGGCGGTATGCTGCAACGTGCCATGATTGCCTGCGCATTGATTCTCAAACCCGAAATAGTGGTTGCCGATGAACCAACGAGCGCCCTTGACGCACTCTCCGTTCAAGAAGTCTTGCAGGGACTCAACCGTATCCGAAAAGAGACCGCCGCCACCTTGATTGTGATCACTCATCATTTGTCAGTGGCTCAAGCACTCGCAGATCGGATCATTGTGATGAAAGACGGTCAAATTGTGGAGAGCGGTTTGGCAAATATTGCTAACCAACCCCAAACACCTTATTTCCGGCATTTAGTTGAGATGCGGGAGGAATTAAGTTCCACTTTTAAAAAGTTGCAGCTTTCAACAGGGCTAATCGGAGAATCAGGCGAAAATAATTTCCAAAACGTTTCCAATAATCGCCTCATTGAAGTGCATCGACTCTGCAAAGCCTATCCCGCTCACAGACGACTTTTTTCCTCACAGACAAAATTTCATTCAGTTTTAAATGGTGTTGATCTTCAGATTAACCGCGCGGAAATTGTTGGTTTGGCTGGCGCTTCAGGTGTGGGCAAAACAACCTTGGCACGGCTTCTTTTGGGATTGGAAAAGGCGGAAAAAGGCTCTATTTCAATTGAAGGAGAGAATCTTTTTTCCTGGAGGAAAAAGCACCGTGCCAGCATGAGTGTTATTTTTCAAAATTACACCCAATCTGTGGATCCTTCCTGGACAGTACGTGAGATTCTCTCAGAACCCGTTGAACTCAAATGTCAGAATTTAAGTGGAGACGAGAGAAAGTATTTTGAAGAAAAACTGAAAGAAAAATCCCTCAGAGACGCTTTGCAATCCGTTGGACTTGATAAAGACAAACTCAATCGATTCCCTCATGAGCTCTCGGGCGGTGAACTTCAGCGAGTGTGCATCGCGCGGGCTCTCATTGCCGAACCTAAACTAGTCATCTTTGACGAGGCTCTAAGCTCGCTTGACGCCTCAATTCAGGGAGAAATTGTAAAATTACTGAAAAAACTCCCTAAGCGCGATAGCGCCTGGCTTTTTATTTCACACGACTTAAAAGCGCTCACAGCTTTATGCGACCGGATCTTATTCTTGCATGACGGTCAAATTGTTGAATCCATCGCAAAACAAGACTTGTTTAAAGCCAAACACCCCATCGTTCGTCAAATGATTGAAGCCGCCCAATGGCTCTAAGGCGTACAATCGGCAACTGCAACTGATTTTTTTGCTCGCAAGGATTGCCCAAAGTGGAAGGCTTACTGAAGGTTTTAGGTTTCGTTTTCTTTATTTTTGTGGGTTATTTTCTTAAACGCACACACATTCTCAAAGAGGATACCGTTCATGCGCTCTCAGGGCTTTTACTCTACGTCACGTTGCCCTGTCTGATCCTCGTCTGTTTGAACGGATTGCATATTGAAGCAAGCTACTTTTGGTTGATTGGGTTGGGTTTGGCCACAAACTTTTTCATGATTGGCATCGCCTGTCTCATCACGCGCAAACACCCGGAAAATCGTCTTTTTGACATGCTCAATCTGTCGGGTTTTAACGTGGGCACTTTCGTGATGCCGTTTCTTCAGACATTTGTCACGCCGACGGGCTTTTTATCCATCTGCCTGTTTGACATCGGCAATTCCATCATGTGCACAGGGACGACCTATGCGATCGCCTCAGGTACCGGAACGGGATTAACGTTGGTGAAAACCATTTTGAAGCGCATGTTCAGTTCCGGTCCGATTTGTTCTTACTTTGTCATGCTGATTTTGGCCTTTGTCGGCTACACCTTTCCGGCCACGGTTGTAGATTGGGCAAAGATCGGCGCCAACGCCAATGCTTTTTTAGCGATGATATTGCTCGGGCAAAGCATCCGTTTTGTCATGCCCCGTGAGCAACTCAAGGAGTTATTACGACTGCTTGTCATTCGATTGGCCGGCTCCCTTGTGATGTCGCTAGCCATGTACTATCTGTTGCCTTTCCCGTACGAAATCCGAAAAATTCTGGCCCTCATCGCCTGGGCACCGGTACCAGTCGTGGGTCTTATTTTCTGCATAAAAGCCAAATGCAAACCATCAATGGCAGCCAACCTCAATTCACTGTCGGTTGCCTGCAGCGTGGTCATTGTTTCGACGCTTTTAACGATTCTGTGATGAGAAATCTTTAGGCAAACAGCGCGGACGGGTTTTTAAAACAATCAGCCAAGTAACGCTGACCATTACGCCGCAAAATAGCAACACTAAGTCGTACTTCCAGGCGCTGCCCATCACAACCGGGACCCAAAGGGCAGCGCAGATGGCAAAAGAAGATGTTTGGAAAAACTGCTGAATACTGGCGGCCATTCCCCGGTTTTGAGGAAAATAATCCAAGTTATAGACCGTCAGAATTGGGCGCACCACGCTCATGGCCGTACTGTAAACGATGACAGCGAAAAGGCAGAAGGGATACGGAACGTGCCAGAAGTAGTTGAGCGCCACGCCTAAAATACCGGCCGCGTACATCACCGCAATCTGCATTTTCATTGTCCGCTCTTCGCCAAATCTTTCAGTGATTTTGGTGCAAAAAATCGATCCCGTCACCGAAAAACCAATCAAGGGAATCATCAGATAACCAAAGTCGGTCACCCCCATTCCCATAATGTTTTCAACGTAATCAGGAGCACCAGCAGAAAAAAGAATGGAGCCCATGAAAACAAAGCCACTGCAGATAACGCCGGCGGTAAAGGCGATGTTTTTCATGGAAAGGGCGTATTGCTTAACAAGCGGCACAAAATGAAACGAAGTTCGCAGCTCTTTTGGATGCGTTTCTTTCAGAAGAAAGAAACAAATAAGCGCCATGGTGCAGGCGAAGGTTGAGAGGAAATAGAAAACACTTCGCCAACCGAAAAGCGAAACCAACCAACCGCCGATAATGGGGGCAAGTGCCGGCGCCAGGGCGAAAATCACGGCAATCAGACTCGTCAACTCCTGAGCCTGTCTGCCGCTAAACAAATCGCGGGTCACAGCCATGGCCAATACGGTTCCGGTACTGGCAAAAAGCCCCATTAAAATACGACCGATTAAAAATGTTTCATAACCGGGGCTAAAAGCGCAAATAGCGCAGGAGAACGCGTAACACAATAAGCCGCCGATCATCACGGCCCTTCGGCCCAAGCTATCGGAGACAGCGCCTACAAAAAGAGAGGATGTGGCAAAGCAGATCAGATAGCTTGAAAGTGTTTGATACGCGGCGACCTCTCCGACTCCGAACTCTTCGGCGATCATCCCTAAGCCGGGCATATACGTGTTGGCTGACAACGGTCCCACCATGGAACACGTCGCCAACAAAAACGCCAACGATTTCGGAACGCTAAAAAGCATTATTAAGCCACCTAATGAAGAACGCCCGCCTAATTTAAGCGAGCGTCTCCGATTGTATACCTTCGTTATCCTATCTTAGGCGTCACGCGCTTCTTTTTTGATGAGGACTGCACCGAAAAAGCCATCGGTGCCGCTCTGATGCGGAGCCATGACAAAAAATGGCGCATGGGCCTTGGCGCAATCGGGTAAATTGACGCCTTGTTTAGCTAAAACATCGGTGGCATCCATGATTTCATACTCCGGATGCTTAGCCAAAAAAGCCTCCACCACTCCTTGGTTTTCCTCGCGCAACAAAGAGCACGTCGCGTAAACCAAACGACCGCCGGATTTCACCAAACGGCTGGCGGACTCCAGCACATTGGCTTGAATCGCGTTGATGCGGGCAAGCTCTTCTTCGCTCATTCGCCAACGCAAATCAGGATTGCGGCGCAAAGTACCCGTCCCAGAGCAGGGCGCATCGACAAGCACGCGGTCAAATTTTCCGGCTAAACGCTTAACGCGTACATCGCGTTCGGTCTTGATCGCAATCGGGTGAACGTTGCTCAAACCCGCCCTACGCATACGTGGGGTTAAACCCGAGAGACGCTTTTCATTGACATCAAAAGCGTACAGTCTGCCCGTTGAGCGCATCAGCGCGCCCAAGGCCAAGGTTTTACCGCCGGCGCCCGCGCAAAAGTCGCAAACCATTTCACCGCGCTTTGGCTGCACCAACCGGGCAATCAATTGACTGCCTTCATCCTGCACATCAATCTTGCCTTCACGGTAGATGGGCCAACTGGTCAATCCCGGTTTAGTCATCAGGCGCACGCCGTCAGGCGACATCGGCGTCTCCACAGCCTGCACACCGTGCTCGGCCAACTCCTGCATCACCTCTTCACGCTTGGCTTTCAAAAGATTGACACGCAAGTCAAGCGGGGCCCCCTCTTTCATCGACTCAAAAAGAGCAGGCGCTTCATCGCCAAATTGCTTATTTAAGCGTTCATAAAGCCAGTACGGCAACTCGGACTGAACAAACGCCGTCGCATTTCCCGGTTTACTGCGAAGGATATTGTCCAAAGGTCCCGCGTCATTGCCCACCGTCCGTTCGTCAAGTGCTTCGCGCCCATAAATACGGGAAAGAGTCACCATGGCTGTGAGTCGTGGCGCCCGAGCCGGCACAATCGGCTTCATTTGCCAGGCAATGGTTGAGAGGTGTCGCAATGTGTAAAAGATCGCCTCGGCAATGATGCTTCTGTCGCGTGAACCCAACTTATGATTGAGTCTGAAAAAACGACTCATCAGGACGTCTGCCGGACCATCAAGTTTGAGCACAGTCGACAGGGCTTTACCCAATTCGTCAACAATTAGTCCGGTAACGCGAGGGCCGCCCGTTCGAGTCTGACGCTGATCAATATCATGATGAGCTCCCGCTCTCTGACGACGTTCATCTTTGGTCATCGAACGGCTTTCACGGATCTGGCGACTGCGTGCGGCGCGCTGTCTTTCTGTCAAACGGCGCTCACCGCCGCTCTGAGAACGACGTGGGTTTCTTTTCTTTTCCTGCATGATTTAGATTTGTCCAAACAAAGTAAGTTCAAGCGCGGTTTGATCATCCATCACTGCCCGCTCATTTTCATAGCGCACTTTTCCGGTCACACAAGCTTTAACTGCCCGGGCATAGATTTGATGTTCATAGACAAGCACTCGATCGGCTAGCCGATGAGCGTCATCACTGGGCAACACCGGCACGGCGGCCTGCGCGATAATGGCTCCGCCATCCAAGGCGGCCGTCACAAAATGAACTGTCGTTCCTGCCATGCGGACACCAGCGTCTATGGCGCGTTGATGGGTATCAAGCCCCTTAAATGAGGGCAAAAGAGCCGGATGAATATTGAGAATCTTGCCTTCAAAGCGATCCACAAAACCCGCCGTGAGAATTCTCATAAAACCAGCCAAAACAATGAGATCCGGTTCGTACTGAGACACAACTTCATAGAGCTTTTCTTCAAACGCTTCTCGTGTTTCAAACGCTTTATGGTCCACGCAAAGCGCATCAATGCCATAATTTTTGGCAAGCTCCAGTCCTTTTGCATCCGGGCGATTGGAAATAACCGCAACGATTTTCGCTCCGATGGAATGCTCCCAGTCTTCACGCAAAGCACTTTCCTGAATCGCAACAAAATTACTGCCGCGTCCGGATATTAAAACGACTATTTTTTTCATCAGAAAGTCCTAGGATTGGTTTACCAGAGAATTGTACCGATTGTGAGAACAGAAAAATCGCATAAAACTCATGACCGCTTCGACATTTGAAGTGAATTTAACTCGCCTCTAAACTTAGGAAATTTCACTCTACATTCAATCCGACACTATGGATAACGTTTTAACGCTTTTAGATCAAGTGAAACAACGCGCCATGCAAGAGGAAATTCCAACAGCTGAAGATCTTCAACAGATAGCTAATGCGCCGATTTCTCATTTGGTCGAAGCCGCCCACGAAGTCACTATTCATAAGGCCAGTCAGGTGTTTAACTTTTGCGCCATCGTCAATGCTAAAAGCGGACGTTGTTCAGAAAATTGTCACTGGTGTGCTCAGTCCCGTCATTTTGAAGGACAGTGTGAAATTTATCCACTGCTTGAGGCAAAGAAAATCATTGAGGCCGCTCTTATTGCACAACGATCAGGAGCTACACGTTTCTCACTTGTCACAAGCGGAAGAAAACTTTCACGACGAGAAGTTAGAGAAGCGGCAGAAATCGTCCGAGAACTGAAAAAAGAAACGTCGCTTGAAATATGTTTATCGGCCGGTCTTCTAACAGCAGAAGAATTTCAGCTTCTTGCTCAAGCAGGTGTGTGCCGCTGTCATTGCAATTTAGAAACTTGCGAAAACTTTTTCCCACATGTTTGTTCATCACACACCTTCACCGACAAACTCAAAACCATTGAAGCAGCACATTCAGCTGGTCTTGATATTTGTTCTGGCGGCATTATCGGTATGGGTGAGAGTCGACAAAACAGAATTGAATTGGCTCTAACGTTAAGAAAATTAAAAATTTGTTCTATTCCAATTAATATTCTTGAACCAATCAAGGGCACACCACTTGAGCTTATCGAACCAATTTCTGAAGAAGAAATCATCCGCACAATCGCTCTTTTTCGCCTTGCCAACCCAAAAGCTTATTTGCGATTTGCCGGCGGAAGGAGACGGTTATCTGATACCGCAACACGATTGGCACTTAGAGCCGGTATTAATAGCGCGATCGCTGGCGATCTGCTCACAACAAAAGGCACAGGAATTGAAAAAGACAAAAAACTAGTCGAAAGTTGCGGGTACCAATTCGAAACGATTGCTTAGCATAGATCACACGAATAATTTGAATTAGAAGATGTCTAATCTATTGGTTCCATAGCTTTGCCTGTTTCAATTGAGCATCCCGTGTATTTTTCCAATAGACTGACTTCATATTTCTAAGAAGAAAGACCTCGCTCTTTCCTCAAAAAAAGTGTGCCCTATGTCTGATCGCAGAACATTTTTGAAATCCGCCCTAGTCGGCACTTTATTAGTTAGCGCCGAAAGCCAGGCGAAAACTTCGACGGGAACCCCGGCTCCCAAACAATGGATTAGTCTTATAGACTTAGATCGTTGCAACGGATGTCCAGGACTTGCAGTACCTGCCTGTGTATCAGCCTGTCGACAAAAAAATCAAAAACGATTTCCCGAACCACAAAAGCCTCTGAAACCCTATTGGCCACAAAAAACATTTGAAGATTTCTCGTCTCAACGAGAAAGAGTGGATCGCCTGACTCCTTATAACTGGCTTTATGTGGAAAAAATTGTTTTAAATGACGGACGAGAAATCTTTGCTCCCAGACGTTGCATGCACTGCTTTGACGCCCCCTGCCGAAAAATCTGTCCCTTTGGCGCCATTGACCGTACTGTGCAAGGTGCCATAAAGATTGATCCTAAAGTGTGTTTCGGCGGAGCGAAATGCCGAGATGTCTGTCCGTGGGGCATTCCGCAACGACAAGCCGGTGTTGGTCTTTATCTTGATGTGGCTCCGACTTTTGCCGGCGGTGGCGTCATGTACAAGTGCGATTTTTGCGCTGACAGACTGAGGGATGGACAAACGCCCGCCTGTGCTCAAAGTTGTCCTCAAAAAGCCATTTCCTTTTTGCCGCTGGAACAAGCATTAATAACGGTTCGTCAAATGGCAGCCAATCGTTATCTGTACGGTGTCAACGAAAACGGTGGTACGGCGACCTGGTACATTTCCTCCGTTCCTTTTGAAGAACTCAATAAGGCTATTGTTGAAAACCAAAAAAACACCGAAAACGCCGGTCGACCAGCATTTCAAGCTGTCGCACCTCAACTTAAAGAATCGTCTTCGTGGGCTATTGCGACATTGGCCGCTCCGCTAGCGGCCGCGGCCACCGCTTACCTCATCGCCCGACGCAAAAAGTCTCAGAAAAAGGAGGACAAGTGATGCGAGTCTATCGTCAAAGTGTCCGTAACCGCTTCGTTCATTGGGGGATCGCCTTTTCCTGCTTCGGCCTGATTGTGACCGGCATTTTGCAAATGCCTGTTGCTAAACGCTATGGATTAACTCAAGTTTTTCCCTCCACGGCTGACTTTTTCACTACCTTACCATGGCACTACGCCTTTGCCATCCTTTTCACGTTTCTTTGTGTGTTTCATTTGGTGGTTCATGCATTAGAAGGCGATTTTGACATCGTCCCTCAAAAAGGCGACCTCTCTAAAAGCGTTGCCATCATTAAAGCGCTTTTAACCGGCGGGCAGGAACCGCCTTCGGGCAAGTATCTGCCTGAACAAAGACTGGCTTGGGCGACTTTTGCAGCTGTTTTTGCATTACTGATCATCACGGGACTCTTAAAGACGCTCAAAAATCTCTCTGGAATTGACTTTCCCGATCCGGTGCTCTTTTGGCTTGCCCAACTGCACAATTTGGGCATGGTGCTTGCTATTTTGCTTTTTATTGGTCACATGGCGGCGTTCATATTTAAAGCCAATCGCTTTTTACTGCCGGCGATGTTTAGCGGTTATGTTGACGCTGACTATGCCAAACACCGGCACAGTCTATGGAAGGAATACGAGAAATAATCCTTTGTATCGTTGATTTCCAACAAAGATTATTTCTCGTCGGACTACTCTAAACCTCTCAAATCACCTTAATACATATTTGATAAAATTGGGCGTTTATTTCTGATTTTTCGTACTATGAAAGTATTTCGAGGGATTCCTCAGGATCTAAGAAAAATGGACTGTGCGGTGGCCATCGGCAATTTTGACGGTGTGCATCGCGGCCATCAGGCGCTTTTAGAGGAAGTGGTGCAGGCCGCAGACCTTCGCGGTCTTTTGCCTTGCGCGGTCACATTCGAACCCCATCCCAAAGAAGTCTACCCTCACGGTCACGAAGTTCTAGCCCGAGTCAACAACATTCGGGATAAGGTGCTCGATATCGGGGCCTGCGGCATTCAACGCGTCATTTTCCTTAACTTCAATGAGCGCTTAGCCCGTATGAGTCCAAGGCAATTTGCTGAAGAGATTTTAGTCGATGGACTGCACGCCCGTTGGGTTACCGTGGGAGAGGATTTTCATTTCGGCTATAAAGGTCAGGGCAATGTGCAAGATTTGAAAGCACTTGGCAAGGAACTCGGTTTTGAAGTCTGGGTTTCTCCTACCCTTTTTCATGGGAAAAGCCGTATCTCCAGCACACGCTTGAGAAAAGCCCTCCAAGATAATGACCTTTTTGAAGTCACCCAATTGCTGGGCCATCACTATCACATCACGGGCCGTGTTGTGCATGGTCAGGAATTAGGCCGCACACTGGGTTTTCCGACCATCAATCTTGATTGCATCCCGGTTGATAAAAACGGAGAGCCGGCCGTCAAAGGCGTGTACGCCGTGTTTGTGCATGGACTTGCTCCCTATCCGTTGGGTGGTGTAGCTACGATCACCTGCCGGCCGACGGTGACAGCGGGTCAGCCGAAGAAATACTTGCTTGAAACGCATATTTTTGATTACCACTCCGACTGTTACGGCAAAATCGTTCGAGTGGAATTTTTGGATAAATTGCGCGACGACAAAAAGTTCGCCAATTTGGATGAATTGAAAGCCGCCATTAACGCCGATGCTCAGAAAGCTCGCGGACTGGTCGGTTTGGCGCGTTCCGATACGGAACTCACCGAAATGTACGGTTAGTGCGAAGCCTATTAAAAATTCGCACGCTTTTGTTTTTAACAACCTTGAAGAGTCCGAGGGGACCAAGGAGATATCATGGCTAAAACTACTGACGATCAAGCCCAAAAGTATCCGCTTAATCTGCCGGATACGCCCTTCCCGATGCGCGGCAACCTGCCAGCCCGTGAACCGAATTGGATCAAAGAATGGCTTGAAAAAGATATTTACGGTGCCATCCGCAATGCGAAAAAAGGCCGCAAGCATTTTATTTTGCACGATGGTCCTCCGTACGCTAACGGCGACTTGCACTTGGGTCATGGTGTCAACAAGGTTTTAAAAGACATCATTTTGAAGTCCCGCACGTTGATGGGATACGACACTCCCTACGTGCCGGGTTGGGACTGCCACGGCATGCCCATTGAAATTCAGATTGAAAAGCTTTACGGCAAAAACTTGCCGATCGTTGAACTGCAAGCCAAGGCTCGTCAATATGCTCACGAGCAAGTCGCTCGCCAAATGACCGGTTTCCAACGTTTAGGCGTTTTGGGCGATTGGAACGATCCGTACCTCACGCTTCGCTACGACACGGAAGCCGCTCAAATCCGAGTGCTTGCCAAGCTCATGGAAAAGGGTTACGTCTACCGTGGTCTTAAGCCTGTGAACTGGTGCTTTGACTGCCAATCCGCTTTGGCTGAAGCCGAAGTCGAATACAAAGACATTAAAGGCCCCATCATTGACGTGGCTTTCCCCTTGGCCGAAGAAGATAAGGCCAAGGTTGAAGCAATCTATGGTCATACGCTCGATAAACCCGCCTACACGGTGATTTGGACAACGACGCCTTGGACGATTCCCGCCAACCAAGCCTTGAACATGCACCCCGAGCTTGACTATGCGTTAGTCGATTGCGGCGATCGTTACCTCATCTTGTGCGAAAAGCTGGTTGAAGATTGCCTCAAGCGCTATGAAATGCAAGGTAAGACGGTCGCAACAGCGAAGGGCCAGGCTTTTGAATTGGTTCGCTTCATGCACCCGCTTTCTCAAATGGATGCGGGCTACAAGCGCTTTAGTCCCGTTGAATTAGCCGACTATGTTGATTCAACGGCCGGTACCGGTATTGTTCACTCGGCGCCTGCCTACGGTGTGGACGACTTCTACACCTGCAAGAAGTACGGCATGCACAACGATGACATCCTCAATCCGGTGCAAGGCAACGGTGTTTACGCCGACGACCTTCCCCTCTTCGGTGGCTTGCACATTTGGAAAGCGCAACCGGTTATCGTTGAAAAACTGAAAGAATCCGGTAACCTTTTGCACTACGGCACGCAGGTTCACAGCTATATGCACTGCTGGCGCCACAAGACGCCCTTGATCTACCGTGCAACGAGCCAGTGGTTTATCCGTATGGATAAGAGTAACGATGACACACGTCCTGCAATCGGTACCGAACAGCCCAAGAGCCTTCGCGAGGCTGCGCTTGAAGCGGTGGATGCCACGAAGTTCTACCCGAGCTGGGGTTACAACCGTCTGCACGCCATGATCGCCAACCGTCCTGACTGGTGTATCTCGCGTCAACGCAACTGGGGTGTGCCGCTTCCCTTCTTCACCCACAAGGTAACGGGCAAGCTGCATCCGCGCACGCTTGAAATCATGGAAGAAGTCGCCAAACGCGTCGAACAAGGCGGCATCGAAACCTGGACTCAGGCTAAAGCGGAAGATTTCATGAGTGCTGAAGAAGCCCAACAGTATGACAAGACCACCGACATTTTGGACGTGTGGTTTGACTCGGGCTCCACACACGCCACAGTGGTGCGAGGTTCTCACAAGGATAAACTCGACTTCCCGATCGATCTTTATTTGGAAGGCAGCGACCAACACCGCGGTTGGTTCCATTCTTCTTTGTTGATCGGCGTGATGCTCGATGGCCGCGCTCCGTACAACGCCCTCTTAACGCACGGCTTTACGGTGGACGAACAAGGCCGCAAGATGAGTAAGAGCTTGGGCAACACGGTGCAGCTCATGGATGCCACGAAGACCTATGGCGCTGAAATTCTGCGCTTGTGGGTGGCCTCCACCGATTACTCCGGTGAATTGAGTTTCGGTAAGACGATCGTTAAACACGTGACGGACTCTTACCGCCGCATCCGCAACACGTTGCGCTTCCTCTTAGCCAACACCAGTGACTTCGACATCACCAAGGATGCTGTGAAGTTTGAAGACATGATTGAGCTTGACCGCTGGGCCATCGCCCGTGTTGCTCAATTGCAAAAGGAAGTCATTGAACTTTATAACGACAACGACTTCCACCCGATCGTGGCGAAGCTGCAATCGTTCGCAAGCGATGACTTGGGAAGCTTCTACCTGGATATTCTCAAAGATCGTCTCTACACGACCGCCACAACAGGGTTGGCTCGCCGCTCTGCGCAAACCGCCCTTTGGTACATCACCGCGGCTTACCTGCGCTTGATGGCTCCGATTCTCTCCTTTACGGCCGAAGAAGCCTTTGCCATCTTTGAACCGGGCAAGTCGGTTTCGATCTTTACTGAAGAATTCTTCAATTTGCCTGAAATCGCAGGTGCTGAAGAATTGATCGCCAAGTGGGAACGTATCCGCAAGGTTCGCACCGATGTGCAAAAAGAAATCGAAAACTTGCGCGCTGAAGGCAAGGTGGGTTCAAGCCTTCAAGCTGAAGTGGACATCACTGTTGATGGCGATGACTATGAAGCCTTGGCAAGCTTGGGCGACGAATTGCGCTTTGTCATGATCACGAGCCGCGCTGATCTTCATCAGGGGCCGGCCTCGGTGAGCGTGCATCAATCCGCCGCTCCCAAGTGCGCTCGCTGCTGGCACTACACGGCAACAGTGGGCACGGTGGCCGACCACCCGACGCTTTGCGCCCGCTGCGCTGAAAACCTTTTCGGTGCTGGTGAAACCCGCCGCTTTGCTTAAGGTTTTTGTATGAGCACAAACTCTCGTCCCGCCCGAGCATTATTGCCCTGGGCGGGCGTTTCAGCTCTGGTGTTTATCATTGACTTCGTGACCAAATGGTACTTTGAAAGTCATTTTTATCTTGGTGAATCCAGAGCGGTCACGTCTTTTTTCAACCTCGTGTTGGCCCATAACACCGGAGCTGCTTTTTCATTTCTCGCAGGCCATGACGGCTGGCAGATGTATCTTTTCGCAGCGATTGCTTTAGTCGCAGTTTTTGTCTGCGCCAAACTCATCATCAAACACTCGCAAGAAGGGCTTTTTTGTCTTGCTCTGTCTTTGATCATGGGCGGTGCGTTAGGTAATCTCTTTGACCGTATAATTTACGGATATGTGATTGATTTCCTAGATTTTTATTACGGCTATTGGCACTGGCCCGCCTTTAATGTGGCTGATATGGCCATTGTGGGCGGCGCGGGGCTTTTGATCATTGATAGCCTAACCCATAACTCCTCGGATTAAAGGACAGTGCGATGCTCTCTGGGCAAAAGATTGTATTGGCGGTAACCGGTTCCATTGCTGCTTACAAAAGCTGTGAATTATTGAGATTGCTCATTAAACGAGGCGCTGAAGTGTCTGTCATTATGACTGAGGCCGCGCAGCGTTTTGTTACACCGCTCAGTTTCCAGGCGCTGGGAGCGAAAAAGGTCTATACGGGCGATTGGGGAGACTCCGCTTCTCCCATTCCGCATATTGAAGCCACAAAGGATGCTTCGCTTCTTCTTGTGGCTCCTGCGACGGCCAATATTTTGGCAAAAGCTGCTCAAGGGCTCGCCGACGATCTCTTAAGCGCGGCAATCCTTGCTGCGCGCTGTCCGGTTGCCTACGCGCCTGCCATGAATACCTTTATGTGGCACAATCAGGCCACTCAGCGCAATGTCACACAACTGACTCAAGATGGAGCTATATTCCTAGGCCCGGACTCGGGCGAGCAAGCCTGCGGTGATATCGGAAGCGGCCGCATGCTTGAGCCTGAAGACATCATTGAGCTGCTACAAGGGGCATTCTCACCGCGCCTGCTCGATCGCTGTCGTGTACTCATTACGGCGGGACCGACTTACGAGCCGATTGATCCGGTTCGCGGCATCACCAACCTATCATCGGGCAAACAAGGTTTTGCCATTGCCAAAGCGGCTGCTTTAGCTGGCGCTGAGGTGACTTTAATTGCCGGGAAATGTGATTTAAAAACTCCCGCCGGTGTCAAGCGAATTGATGTGACCACCGCGCGCGAGATGTATGACGCGGTCATGCAGGAAGTCGCTCAGCATGAAATTTTCATCAGTGTGGCCGCCGTTGCCGATTGGCGAGTTGCCAATGCAAGCGATCACAAAATCAAAAAAGAATTTGCAGGCGCCCCGGATCTTCAGTTTGAAGAAAATCCGGACATTCTTGCCAGTGTGGCAGCGCTTGAAAATGCTCCCTATTGCGTGGGTTTTGCTGCAGAAACGGATAATCTCATTGATAACGCACGGGCTAAGCTGTACCGTAAAAACGTGCCTTTAATCGTGGCTAATTTGGTAAGCGACGCGATGAATCAAGATACCAATGCCGTCGTCTTTGTCGAGCGCGATGCGGCCACACCTTTGGCTAAAGCAACCAAAGAGCACATTGCCCAGGCGCTTATCGCCAAAATTGCCCAGGAGGTGAACTGATGCGAAAGCGTTTCGATCCTTCCTACTTGGAACCTAAAGATGGGGACTTTGCTAGCTTTGTTGAAAAGCTCAATCAAAAAAGCGTTCAAGAATTAAAAGCTTTGCAAGTCAACGATGAGCAGATGCGCGAACAGATTAACGATGAGTTAAACGGTGCGGCTTCCGGTGTTTGGACTTCTCCTGACATCGATCCCACTCCGATTCATCGTGACACGGTCATCAATCAACCGGAAGATGCTTTTAGAGTGGATCCGTCTGTCGCCCAAAACCCGTCATCCGCTTCTCGCAACAAGCTCAGTCGTGCAGGCTCTGCCTCGACTTTTCTTCTAATCTTTGCGGGTTTTGCCCTCTTTTTCTATGGCGGCATGACTGGCGATGAAGAACTGATCGCCACGGCCGTCTTTTTAGTTTTATTCTCTATTTTTTCAAATGTTATCCGTCAGAAACGAAACCGCCGGAGATAATCCCATGAAAGTCGACGTCAAAATCCTTGATTCCCGTGTTAAAGAAAAAATGCCGGCCTATGCCACAACGGGCTCCGCGGGTCTTGATTTAAGAGCCATGTTGGATGAGCCGCTGACGCTCAATCCCGGTGAAACTCGCTTGATTAAAACCGGTCTTGCCATTCATCTGGCCGATCCGGGTTACGCCGCCTTGATTCTTCCCCGTTCGGGTTTGGGCCACAAACACGGTATCGTTTTGGGAAATTTAGTGGGATTGATTGACTCGGACTATCAAGGCGAATTGATGGTTTCCACCTGGAACCGCGGACAAGAAGCCTTCACCATTGAACCGATGGAACGCATTGCGCAGCTTGTCATTGTGCCCGTTGTTCAAATGCAAATGAACATTGTGGATGATTTTGAAGCATCGGATCGCGGTGCGGGTGGCTTCGGCTCGACAGGGAAAGCTTAAGTAGGCGATGGCCCGGTTTCCGGGCCGTTTCTTTGTTATTGATTGAAAATATCTGTGCTGACTTCCTTGATTTCGAGGAAGATATCTTCTCGGGTCATCAACTGACCGACCACGTCATACTTGTAGGCAACATAACGGGCATGTTCCTTAACAGTTTTGCCACCTTTCTGATAAGCCGCCACCTCCCGGCGCCAGCGATCATCAAAAATTTCCGGATTCATGACGTAACTTACGGCTTTGTCACCCACAGCAACAACGAAATACATGCGTCCTCCAATTGCTGAGGTAGGTGCCGTGTCGGGGCCGGCTTGTTTATCCAGGAAATACCGCTTATCGGTCACGGCTCGTGTTACCAGTTCAACGTGATCTCGAACGCCTAATCCCGGAAAAGCCGATAAGACCCGAATATCCCTTCGAAGCGGGGGTGCACTCGGCGAGAGTCGAGCAAAGGCATCTGAGAACAGACGCATGATCAATGCACTCGCAATTAAATGGCCCTGACCAGAATAACGAATCAGATCTTCCCGATTAAAAGAGATAACACCCTCTTCATCTCGAACACAAATGGTTTGAGGAGTTTCAAAAAACATTGCAGCTCCTTTAGTGTTTCGCAATAGGCAAAACTAATTTTTCAACATCGACGTTTTTTTGCATCAGTTTGTTCTCAATGAGAAACTCTTGGTCTTCTCTCAGTCCCTGAATATCCTCTGCGCTGAGTACATCGTAATAATTGGACCAATCGGCAAGCTGTTGCGCATCCTTGAAGGTGATTCCATGCTCTTTGGCCCCCAGAGCAATCGCTTCACGGCGATGTTCGTTTATCCATTTGAGCGTTTCACGCTGAACTTTCACTACCTCTTCAACCGCTTGAGGGTACTTCGTCGCAAACGCTTCTCGCACCGTCATCACAAGGTTCACATTCACCAGACCTTTTGCGGTGGAAATAACCTTACAACCGGCTTCCTGCGCTTTGATCACTCCGCTTGCCGCCTGCAAAGACGCATCGACATTGCCGCTGAGCATTGCAGAAAGTGCCGCGGGTTGATCCATAGAAAGAAATTCCACATCATCAACGGACATCCCTTCCTTAATCAGAGCCGCAATTAAAAGCTGATGCAAGACGGTTCCTCGCGGTCCTGCGACTTTCTTACCTTTAAGATCTTTCACGGAGAAGTTTGCGCCGGGTTTACCAACGATGGCGAAGGTGTCAGCGGGGTGAGCAACGCCATTAGCAATTAAAACCGGATTACCCGCACCATTGGTAGAGAGCAGAGAGGCCGTGTTCATCACTGCGGAAAAATCCAAAGATCCGGCAGCCATAGCCTGCGCCTGTTTTGCGCCGGAGGTAATCGTGTGCCACTTCACTGTCGTACCATGTTTTTCAAACGCCTTTTCCAATAGTTTTTGATCCTTCATCACCATGTTCTGAAGGTTAAAAGGCGCTTTCACATAGGCGATATTGATTTCTTTGGGCATGCTTTGAGCGCAAGCCAAACCGACCACACAGGACAGCGCCGCTGCCAAACACAATTTAAGTTTCATAGACATTTCCCTTTCGGTTTTGTTAAAAAATCGTTGAGAATATCCTCGATCAGTTCCCCCACGCCGTCCGTAGCCAATGATCTTGGATAAGGTAAGTCCACATCGTAGTGCTTGATCAATTTCCCGCCGCCCAATCGAAATACATTGCGTGATAAAAGAACTGCTTCTGTAACGTCGTGAGTGACCAGCACTGTGGTTACCGGTTCAGATTTGTGGATTCGAATAAATTCAGGGTAGATTTTTGATCGTGTCAATGCATCCAGCGCGCTGAAGGCCTCATCTAAAAGTAAGATGTCTGGCTTCGGACACAAAGCTCGAGCCAAACCAACGCGCTGCGCCATGCCGCCGGACAGTTGTGAGGGGAAAAACTCTCGATACGAAGACAATCCCACTAATTCAAGCACGTGTCGAACTTTTTCTTGTTGTACTTCACGACTGAGATGTCTGACTGCGAGTGCCACATTTTTCTCAACAGTAAACCACGGGAAAAGCCGAGGTTCTTGAAAAACCATGGAAATCGTTGGCGTCTTATCTTTTGGGAAAAAACTGATCGTCCCCGTCTCCGCTCTCTCAAGTCCGGCAATTAAACGAAGCAAGGTTGTTTTCCCACAGCCGCTCTCCCCTATCACCGCATGAATTTCGCCAGCATTGAGTCTTAGTGACAAACCATCCACCGGTCGAACGGTGGCTGTCACACTTTTAAACTCTTTAACGAGGTTTTGGCATTCAATTGAAAACATTCTTGAACTCACACAGAAAAGAATTTCGCGTAGCGGTTAATCGCCCAAGAAAGCAATCGATCCATACAAACACCAATCACAATGATGGAAAAAATACCAACAAAAACCACGCTGGTCTTAGAAAACTCGCTAGCTTCGCTGATCATAAAACCTAGACCACTTGAGGCCGCGATTAACTCCGCTCCAACTAATGCCCGCCAACTGTAACCAAACCCCACCCTCAGTCCAGTCAATATGCCAGGCAAGGCCGCCGGAATCGTCAACAGCCGAAATGTCTCCCAGGAGGAGAAATGCAAGGTCTTGGCCACCTCTTTGAGCTTAAGCTCCACAGACTCAATGGCAGTCAAAGAGTTAAGGTAGATAGGGAAAAAACTCGATAAAAAAACAATGGCGATTTTGGGAGCTTCCTCAATACCCAGCCACAAAATCAACAATGGGATCAATGCGAGGGGCGGCGTCACCCGCGCGGCTTCAACAACGAAATATCCTAGATTTTTCGCAACAGGACTTTGAGAGAAAATCAATGCCAGCGAGATGCCTGTCAAACCCGAGAGAGCGAAACCCGATAGAGTCCGTTTGCCGCTCGAGATAATGTGTTCGGCCAACTCTCCGGAATAACAAAGTTCTTTACAAGTCATCACGACAGACTCGGGACTTGGCAACAAAATGGGAGAAATCGCCCCGTACTTCACGCTCAGACTCCATAAGAAAAAAATCAATAATGGGAGCGCGGATAACTGAAACATTCGAATCTTTAGCATATTTAATGAGAATGATTCTTATAATCATTATCCGGATTATATTGATTTTCGTTGAAAAGGCGAAAAATCGAAGACCAGCTTCAAAAAAAACTTACCTAAGCCGTTGCAATAAGCCTATGATGAAAAATGAAAGCAGACAAAATAGAACTCTCTCTGTTTGCCTATGCTTTCTTTGAAAGGATGTTGTATGAATTCCGGTACTGTTAAATGGTTCTCGGATGCCAAAGGTTACGGGTTCATTATCCCCGACGGTCAGGATCGTGAAGTGTTTGTTCATTTCCGCTCCATTGAGATGCCCGGTCGCAAGACCCTGCAAACCAATCAGCGGGTAGAGTTTGAATTCGAACAATCCGAACGCGGATTGCACGCCACTCGTGTGGTACCCCTGCCTATAAAAACCGAAGACGCCGCAAGCTAGAGGATTGTTGTGTCGATGAGCTCTGTATTGTCTCTGCTCAAAACTGCGCGAATAGTATTTAAACATTACTCGCGCAGTTTTTGTATTGGATTTTTAACCATTCTTTTGCCTGCCACGGCTATGAGCGAAACCATTTACGTGGACGATCAGCCTGTGAACGTTCAGGTTGCAAAAAGTGAAGCTGAACAGCAACGCGGACTGCAAGGTGTCAAACACTTAGAGAAAAATAAGGGCATGCTTTTTGTTTTTCACCCGGCCCGTCAAGTTTGCATGTGGATGAAAGATGTCCCGATTGATTTAGATGTTGGATTTTTTAACGACAAGGGACAATTAATTGCCGTACGACACATGAAAGCGCAAACAGAAAATACACACTGCTCGCCCCGTCCCATTGCTTGGGCGCTGGAAATGAACGCAGGATGGTTCCAGGAAAAGCACTTAGCGGAAGGCGCCAAGCTTCGTCTGAATTAGAGAAAATGCGGCCTTGGGAGTGATCCCAAGGCCCGTCTTGAATTACTTAGCGTTGTAGTAGTTTCTTGCCACAAATTCCCAATCAATCAAATGATCAAAGAGAGCATTTAAGTAGTTGGGGCGGGAATTGCGGTAGTCGATGTAGTAGGCGTGTTCCCACACGTCCACGACCAGAAGCGGCGTATTGTCGCTAGCCAGTTGCGTGCCGGCATTGGACGTATTAACGATTTCAAGCGTCTTTTGAGGGGTGAGCACAAGCCAAGTCCAACCCGAGCCGAAATTGCCCGCGGCGCTGGCGCAGAACTGTTCACGGAAAGATTCAAAAGAACCCCAACGTTCCTCAATCTTTGTCATCAATTCGCCTTGGGGCTTTTGACCGCCCTTGGGAGAAAGACACATCCAGAAAAAGGCATGGTTCCAAGCTTGTGCGGCATTGTTAAAGATACCTTGATTGATGCCGTCACTTGCCAAAACGATCTCTTCCAAAGACATGGTTTCAAAGGGCGTGCCCTTGATAGCGGTATTCAAATTGGTGAGATAGGTTTGGTGGTGCTTGCCGTAGTGATATTGCATGGTTTCTTCAGACATGGCGGGAGCCAATGCATTCATCGGAAACGCCAAAGTAGGTAATTGAAAAGCCATTTCTTCTCTCCTAAAAAACGTTTTGATTGTACGGAGAAAAAGTACGGATGGTGTACTTTTCTGGTTAAGAATTGCAACACTGTGGACTATTTCTTTACATGAACCTCTAGCTGTCCGTCATGCCAGTGAATCTGCAAGTTATCGCTTTTAACCGCGCTCTCGGCACTTTTAACAAATGTTCCATCAGAAGCCGTGACATAGCTGTAGCCTTTTTTCAAAATAGCCTGCGGACTGATTTCCGTGATCAAATCTATTAAGGCCTGACGGTCTCGTTCATTTTGATTGAGTTTGTCATGCATGAGCGCAATAAGTTCTTCACTAATTCGGTTATGTCTTTCCTTTTCTCTGAGAAAAAGCGAAGAAGGACTAATAAGTGATGCGCTTAAATGACGAACAGTTTCTGATTTCACAAACCACTGAGAGCGCATCAAACTAGAAAGCGATTGACTCAAAAGTGTCAGGCGCTCGTTGGCTTGGCGAAGACTTTTGGCCGGATCGGGGATCTCTCGCATCAAGGAATCCACTTTTTGCGTGTTTTCCGTCCAATAGCGACTCCAGACGTAGCGCATGGTCTCATGAGTCTGAGCGAGCTCTTTTAACAAGACGTCAACACTTTCGGTCGCATGCTCTGCCGCAGCTGTCGGCGTCGCTGCCCGCAAATCCGCCACCCAGTCCACAATCGTTACATCACTTTCGTGACCGACACCGACGATAACAGGCTTGGATAAAGCAGCAACGCTGCGAGCAACCGCTTCGTCATTAAAAGACCAAAGATCCTGAAGAGAGCCCCCGCCTCTGACTAACAAAATCACATCAACATCACTTTGATCGGCTCGTTTTAGGGCAGAAATAATTTCTTTCGGAGCCTCATCGCCTTGCACGGCTGTTTCAAAAACGATTAGCCGAGCGTAGGGCGCTCGGCGCCTTAAGGTTGTCAACACATCGCGCAAGGCGGCGGCTTGAAGGCTTGTCACCACAGCAATTTTGGTATTAATCCGAGCAATAGTCTTTTTTCGGGAAAGATCAAAAAGACCTTCTTTTTGAAGCTTTTCCTTAAGCTGCAAAAAACGTTCATAAAGCGTACCGAGCCCCGCTTGTCTGACGGCATCCACAACCATTTGGTATGAACCGCGAGCACGGTAAATACTCACTTGCCCATGAACTTCCAAATGATCGCCTGTTTTGGGAATAAAGCCCACACGGCGGTTATTGCCCGCAAACATGGCGCACGACAATTCGCCGGTGGCATCTTTGAGCGTGAAATACCAGTGGCCCGACGCCGCACGTGTAAAACCACGCACTTCACCGCCCACCCAAAGCGGAGGAAAATTCATCTGCAAAGAACGCGAGACTTCGTCGTTGAGCTGTGACACAGTCCAAACCGATGATGAAGATAAAGAGGTATTTTGCTCAAAAAACATGGGCTGAAATCTTAAAGAGAATCAGAAAATTCTAACTAAATTGTTTTGCAAATTGTTCTCATCTGTCTTAATGTTTAGCGGTTCGATGAGAAAGATTCCATTATGTTATTTCAAGCGTTAAAAGAAAGCGATTTAGACCTTTTAAAAAAGTATCTTCCACAGTATGGAGACGGCGATTGTGATTTAAGTCTCGTTTCGCTTTTCAGTCGGGGCATTCACAATCATTTTCGTTATTTCGAGTTTGAAGGCACTCACCTTGTGTTGGAGCGTCTAGTAGGAAAGGATCCCTCTCCGGTTCTCGTCATGCCTATTGGGAAAGAGGAAATTCCCTTTACTCTTTTCGAAGTCTTGGATAATGACGCTCGCCAAAACCATCGCCCACTTCGTTTTTACGGACGAACCGATTCAATCGCGCCGATTCTCTCGAAGGCTTTCGCCCATCGTAGATTGATTATTGAAGATAATCCCGATCGATGGGATTATGTGTATGCGTGTTCTGACTTTGTGGAGCTCCCAGGGTCACATTTTCACAGTAAGCGTAACTTCGTCAAACGCTTTTATAAGGCGTGTCCCGATGCTCAATTTGAAGTGTACACAAAGGATCGTCTAGGCGACTGCATGGCGTTTTTGAACGATTGGTATAGTGGGCGTGAAATGAATGAAGGCCTTTTAGAGGAAAAAGCCGCTATTGAAAAAGTTCTTGCGCATTGGGACGAATTGCCGGTCTACGGCGGCATTTTGCACGAGCATGGTCGAATCTTAGGGTTAACTTATGGAGCAAGGAGCGCTTCTGATATTTTGGCTGTGCATATTGAAAAAGCCACCCGTGACGTACCCGGCGCGTATCCTGCCCTCTCTCAAGCGTTTGCCAAAAGTTTGCCCCTTTGTATTGAGTACCTCAACCGCGAGGAAGACCTGGGGATTCCCGGACTCAGAAAAGCCAAACAAGATTGGCATCCGATCACGCAATTGAAAAAAGGTGTGATAGAGGTCCAATAATCACTAAGCAACCGTGGTTTTTGTGCGTAAAATAATTTGGAACATTAAGGAGGCTTTTTTCTATGAAAACAATATCTCGACGCAATGCACTTATAGCTGGTTTTTCCTCCTTAATCACTATTGGAATGACGTCAGCCCACGCGGCCCCCGCTTCCGTCCCCGTCATTTGGGATGGCAAGAAAATGTTTGAATCTTTTGAAAAAGAAGGAACCGGTATTTCCTCTAAAGGCCCCGCCGGACGACCGAAGGCTTATGTCGCTTTTGATACGCAATGCCGGGATTGTTGGCAGCTGCACCGAAAACTGGAACCTTTTTTAGACAAAATCGAATTTGTGTTCTGCCCGATTTCCTTTATGAATATTCACTCTGAACCGCAGGCCACAACCATTCTGATTGATAAGGATCCTTTAGCTAAATTGGAAGAGCATTTCGCTCATTTCAACGATATTGAATTTCGGGGGATCCGTTACGGTTCCGTGGAAAAGTTACCCGTGGAAGTTCGCGATAAAGTATGGACCAATACCAAACTCCATCGTCGAGCCGGCTGCAGGGCTGTTCCCTATGGAGTCTTTAAGAATTCAAAAGGTGAATATGTGCCCTTTGATGAGCGATTAACCGTTGAAGAACTTAAAGAACTTTTTGAACTGTGATAAACAGTCGGTGATCAACCAGCAATTGCAACTAGTTAATATATCTTAGTGGTTTACCCGTGATTCCTTAATTAGTTGTTTTGTTCTGTATAAAATCTTCGAAGCATTTCTTAACTTTTTAGCCTAAAGCTCTCTATTTTGAGGTAGCCATGTCTAAAACAACTTTACCCCCCCCCAATGTCTAACTAATCAGACATTAAAGCGAACTTTAATTTCTACGGCCATTTTTTCGGCTTTCTTATTTCCTGCCTTATCTGCTTCTGCAGCTAATATCACAGAGACTTTTACCGGTGGTGACTACACCTATGAAGGTGATACCTATTTAAGTGGAACACCGGTAATTAATTTAGGTGATAACGACGATCCATTGAACATCACCGTCAATAATGGAGACCTACACATTGATGGAGAAATGCCTAGAGGCCAAATAGGTAAAAACAACAATATCACCATTTCTGCTAACAAGGTTTATTTTGAAAACGCAGGATTTTTAAATCCTGATAGTAATACGTCCATAACCTTTAATGCTGATAAAGTAGTATTCAATGGTGGAACTTCGGGTTTTAAATTATTTACAGGAAATAATCAAAGCGTTATTGTAAACGGCGCATTGGAATTCACTGGTAATTTCTCAGAAATGCCGTTTTATACCAATTCTGGCGGATCTTATAAACCCGAAGATATCGGTGGTACCCAGAACTTAAAGGTTAGTGACGGCATTCATATTCACGATATAACGGCTTCAGGAGCTATTACTCAATGGCACGTTAATATTTATACCCCGTCTATCTTAATAGAGAATAGTTCTTTCGATTTAAGCAGTCAATACGGTGCGGTCATGATGATGAACTATTCCTTCATTAAGGGAAAAGAAGGTGAAAGTGGTCTCGGTGACATCACGATCAGACATAATAAGGCAACTCCGGGCGGTAATTTTGGTATGGCTATGGCTGCCTATTTGGAAGGTGGCCTAACCGATATTAATTCTTTAACAATTGATGATTTTTCAATGGTGGAGGGTTATAACGCTCCTATTATTGGAACGACCATCAGCACAGAAGCTGATGTCAGACTAAATGAATTAACCATCAACAATATTCAGGGTTCAGGTACTAACGGTGAAAGTTATGGCATGATGTTGGCCAATGACCACCAAAGTAAATATGATCCCACTTTTGCCAACATTGGTACAGTTAAAATTTCTAACATCACTTCCACTGAAAGTCAAGCATTTGGTATTTACAACCAAGGGCAAACAGATGAAGATCACGATGTCAAAATAACACTGAAAACCGACAACTTAGAGTTAGCTGACATTCAAGGTATTAACGCCGGTGGTTATATTGGGGTTGAGGGCTCTTATTTAGAATCCAATCAAATTACCATTGAACGTGTTACCGCAACTCAGGGCGAAGCTGACGGTTTCCAAACTATGGAAACAGACACAGTAGTCAATGGCGCATTCACAATAGATTCGATCCAAGCTGTGCAATTAGCCCTTGGCTTGTCTATGAGCGGTGGCAGCATGAATGGCCAAAGCCTTTCCATTAGCAATGTCCAAACGACAGCTGATGATGGTCAAGCAATTTTGATTGATGCGCAAAACTCAGCTAACTTAACATTTAGTGGCGCAACCTTGACACCAAATACCAAAGGTAGTGCTTTTAATTACCAGGGCCAATATGGTGATTCAGCCACTGAAAGCACTAACACGGTTCGAGATATGGCTATCCGAAGTCTTTCTGGAGCCGAAGTCAATCTTAATGACAAAAATGGAACGTATTCAATCGTTGGCACTATTTTGGCGGGACGTGGTTCTGATGATACTTCTATCTCCGGCGGTACTATTAATATCGATGGTAAACAAGTCAATATTTTTGGTGATGTGTATGCTGGAAATGGCGGATCAGTTAGCATCAGTTTAAATGCCGGATCGACATTAGAAGGCCAAATTGATGACTATCACGAACTAAATACCGTTCAAAAAGATACTGTTTTTAAGAATTCTGCCTTTACAACTGGAGAAGTCAATCAAGCTGGTAAGGCAACACTTACTTTAAACGGCGGCCAATGGATCGCACGCGGACAAAGCTTTGTGGATACCCTAGCTTTTGGAACGGAAGGAGGCTTGGTGGATCTATCCAAGAATGAAAATTCATCGGTTTCCATCAATAACTTAACCGGTTCCGGCGAATTCACGATGCGCTTGGACAACGACCCTACAAAGAGCGATATGTTGTACATCCAAAACCTGGATGCCAATGCCAAGTATCAGGTCAATGTTGTGCTGAATAACACCACGCGTAGCGTCTATGAATTGAAAGATGTCCGTATTGCTACCACGAACGGTCACTATCAAAGCTGGGGTGATAACTTCACTGCCGTCTTGGCTGACCAAGGCGTCAATGATGTGACCTTCAAGGTAACAAAGGAAGCATTCAGTACAGAGGATGAAGATAACACTGCGATTAACGGCAAAGGAGATGGATCCGGCACGTACAAACCAGGCGAAGATGCGGTCAATGAAATCTACGGCGTCAAAGAGGGGTCAACCAACTGGGTCATTGCTTCAACTGAAGGAACTGGTTCTGACAAACCTTCCGGCCCGTCCACCTCATTGTCTGACGCCGGTAACGCCTTATTGGCCACAGCCCGTGGCACCTACTGGACATCCGTTGAAATCGACCGCTTAACCAACCGTATGGGGGACGCCCGTTACGCCAACAACGGTGAAGACGGTCTTTGGATCCGTTTGCGTCAAAGCCGTTTAGGCACCGATACCGGTGAAGGCGACTTCAAGAGCGACAACACCGTCTATCAAGTGGGTTACGATCACGCCTTCCAACGTGACGGTGGCCGTCAACTCGTGGGTATCGCTTTTGACTACATGGATACCGACTTGGACTACAAGGGTATCTCTGGCGAAGGTAACACAGATCGCTACGGCATCACGGCCTACACCACTTGGTTAGCAGACAATGGCTTCTACGTTGATGTCGTCGGTAAGTGGGGACGACTTGATAATGACTTTGACATTATCAACGGTTCCGGTGGTCGAGTGAAAGCTGACTACGACAACAATATGTGGGCGATCTCCGCAGAAGTCGGTCGTAAGTTAAGCAATCCGAAGACCGGTATGTTCATTGAGCCCAATGCTCAATTGCAATACACGATGGTCACTGATGCTCAATACTCCACCAATCAAGGCACACGTGTCGATCAAGACAGAATTGACTCTGTTATCGGCCGTATGGGTGTGCGTATTGGCCGTGCATTCGGTGAAGAACAAAATCACAACATCTACGCCAAGGCGGATATGTTCCGTGAATTCATGGGTGAACAAAAAATCCATGTCAAGGACGTAACCACCCGAGTCAAAGGCGATACGATCACGGTTCGAAACAAGGGATTCTGGTTTGATGTAGGCGGCGGCTTTCAAAGTCAATTGGGTCGAGATGCCTACGCCTATGCTGATGTGGAATACCGCTTCGGCAACGACTTAGATAAATCCTGGATCGTCAACGCCGGCATGCGTTACGAGTTCTAATCACTCGATTAGGGATCGGTGCTTTTTGTGCCGATCCCCTTCTCATAACGCATCATGACAACACGGCGACTATTTTCCAAAACGGAAAAGCAGATTGTGCTCGCTTGTTTTCGGGCAGGACTCGCTCTGCGTGCTATTTCCGAAAAACTCAATATTCCCTTTTTCACTGTTCAGGACTGGCACCAACGTTATCTGAAAGGTGATCGACACTGGGCAGCTGAAGATGACCGAAACCTCGTTCTGAGGCAAACCGCATTGGCTTTATTTCAAAAGGGCTACGGCTACAAACGAGTGGCCACTGAATTAAAAGTCCCTCAAAGCCGAGTGAAGTACTGGCTCTTGATTTACAGACACGGTCAAGAGGAGTTCTTCAATCAAGGCCGACACAACCCCAAGAAATATCCAGATGACTGGAAAAGAGCCATCTTGGATCGCTATGCGGTAAGCACCGAATCTAAAAAACAATTCTGTTTCAAGGAAGGTATTTCGGTTGGAACACTAAATCGTTGGTTGAGAGAAACAAAATGAATAAAACAATTCTTGCTATTTCTATATCCTCTCTTTTTATACTTCAAACAAATGCATATGCTGAAAATTTGACTAATCAAAACGGGATCTCTACTTATCAAGCATTTGATCAAACACTCAGTGAACCTGGTCAATACGAAAGCATCGATATTGATATTACTTCTGAGAATGATCAACACGGTATCTCATTGTATGGTTCAAGCTCCGATACGAACGAAAAAGTAATTGAGTCTAAAGAAATTATCAATGTTGACGTTAAAGCCAGGCAAAGTATCGGTATTGAAATATATGATGGAGCACAAGGTGCTGCCTCGCTTGTCGGTCATAATGGCTTGACGATAAATGCTTCAAGCAAACAAAGTTATGCTTTTGGCATCATACAAACAACAGCCTATGGTTTTGGATTGGGGCCAGATGGGAAACCAAATGGTGGGAAGGTTCGAATCGCAGGTCCAATATCTATTACAGCGACAGGAGGAACTAGAGCTGGAGGAATCCTGGCAGGAAGCTGGTTTGGCAATAGTGCATCCAAAAACGACTCCTCCACAATGATTCTAGGTTCAAAGGGAAGTCAAAATATCATCTCCGTACATGCGGGCAATAAAATTACTCCTTCATCTTCGGATGATCCTTATGAATATGCTGGGGAGGATAAGGTCGTTGGTATTCTTGGCTACGCCACTGGAGATGGTAAATCAGAGCTAACGCTGTATGGCAGTACAAATATTAAAGTTTCAAGTGACAGAACAAATGACCGGGGAGATATTGATCAGGCAATTTACGGTATACAAGCTGCACAGAAAAGTAAAATGCATTTTATTGATGAGGATGGAAGTCTTGATATTTATGCAGAAAGTACTCAGGTTAGTCGAAAAATTTTTGGAATTGTAGCTGGTCTTTATGATGCAGCTTATGGAAAAACTGGAGAAGAACGCTCCAGTATTGAGGTATTGCAAAAAACAACGAATATTACCTTCACTAATGCATCTTATGCACAAGGGGTCGCTAGTTATGGTGGTTCAAACATCACTCTAGATACCAATTTGACGATTAACGCCGGTAACGCAACAACATTTTACGGCTTAATTGCAGGACGTTACTCTCCAGATGAAAATCCAAATCCTAAACCTCAAAATACAGAAGGCGGTTCTATTCATTTAACCGGAAGCTTTAATACCATTCTTCCAGAAGATGCAAAAATATCGAAAAACACTTACACCGCTATTGCAGCTAATGGCAGCACAAACTACAGCAAAGAGCCTTTACCAACTGTCATTGTTGACTCGACGGGCGCCACATCACAGATTAACGGAAACGTCATAGCTAGTTACGGCGGAAAAGTCGATTTAACACTTGATGGTGGGGAATCCTTCCTTAAAGGGCATGTTGATCAGAGAGATTCAACATTAAGTGGAAATTGGGGCTATGTTTCAAACTTTGCCGGTCAGATTGATCTTACATTAAAGAACGGGGCAACTTGGTTGAATTTGGATTATCAAGGCTCCAATACCCTTGGAAATTATTTCTGCGACGGGATTAGCGCACTCAATTCTCTCAAAATGCAAAACGGTGTTCTAGATATGCATTCAATGCCTATCGAAGGACTACAACGATCCAATTATCAGCAAATATTAATGAAGTCACTCATTGGCTCTGGTGAACAGTCTGGTCGATTGATACTCGATATGAATTTGGTATCTGAGGGTGAGGATGTATGGGCACAGGATGAACAGTATGTGAATTACTCCAAGTTAGCTATGGACCGAATTTCAATTGACGGTTCTGCTACTGGAACATACCAGGTAGATCTTCACTTTGTTGGGGGATTAGATGGACTTGATCCTGAAAAAATGCACAGTCTTAACTGGTTTGTCGGCCAAGGAGAAGATAGCGACCTCACTTTAACCGGAGTGAACGGGCAAAACGCCGTTTGGGTTAACGGAGGCGTGTCAACTTGGGCATACGCTTTTGTAGCACAAGGTGATGAAGCCAAACTTGAAACTGAACAGGGACGTTTAGAACTAACTAATCATGGTGTTGGGACTGGCCATTGGTACTTAATTCGCAAGCAAAACGAAACTCCTCCTGAAATTGATCAAAACATCACGATCGGTACATCCACTGGTCAAGCACTGGCCTACATGGCTGATCTTGAAGACCTCCGCAAACGTATCGGCGAAGTCCGCTACGGCGCTCAAGATGGTCTTTGGGCAAAAGCTTTCGCTAAACAAGATAGCGTCAATGGACATCACAGCCGAGGCTTTGAACAAGAAGCTTACGGCATCAATATCGGTTTTGATAAGTTAGTCGGTACAGATGAAACAAGCTCTTGGTTAATCGGCGCAGCTTTCCGTTATGGCACTGCTGATCAAGAAGGATTAGGGGTTGCAGGTTCTGCCACCGGTGAATTAGACGAATACTCCGTTAAAGCCTACGCCACCTGGATGCATGAATCAGGCAGTTACGCGGACTTTGTCCTTCAAGCCGGCCGCTACGATCAAGAACTCAAAGGACTGGATAACACCGGTATCGGCAGTACTCATGCCGACTATGACACATGGGGTTATGGCGCTTCAATTGAAGTCGGTCATATGTTCACGATTGCCAACGCTGAAGATGATCGTCCCTGGTTTAACCATTGGTTTATTGAACCGCAATTTGAACTGTCTTACTTCCGAGCTCAAGGCGCAGACTACCGTACCTCAACTGGCATGAAAGTTGAACAGGACGATGCAGACTTTTTAACCGGTCGCGCAGGCTTAGTCATTGGGAAGAAATTTAACTACGGCACGGCCGATGATTTGGATAAACGCTACATCCAAGCCGCATTAATTGGCGGCGTCAAACATGAATTCTTAGGCGGAGATCAAACCATCCACTACACGGGTGTTGATAACGTCAAGCTTTCCGCCAAAGCCGATGATATTGCAGGAACTCGCATCTATTACGGCGTCAATATGGACTGGCAGCTTGCTCAGGACTTGCGTCTTTTCGGTGAAGTGTCCCGCGAAGAAGGTGACGGATACACCAAAGACTACGACGTCAGCATCGGACTGAAATACAGCTTCTAATTAGGAAACAAACAAATGAAAAAGACACTCTTGGTAAGCCTTATGATCTTAGCCTTCTCTTCGTCTCAGGCCGCAGAAATCTGTGGTCCCCAAACCGACTCGTTTGCCTTTGTCATTGATGCATCGGGCTCCATGATGCAAACCTTTGAAGAGGCCAAAGACAAGGCCAATATTGAAGATGACTCCCCTATTAACGATTTAAAGATCTCAGAAGCCACGAAAACGCTTGTTGAAAAAGTGAGCGAAGTGATCGGCGAAGACAAAATGGTTTCGAGCCTTTACACCGTGGCACCCTTTGCTGAACTCATTTCTTTGTCTGAAAAGACCGGTTTAAATTACAAGAGACTGGTTGATGAAAAATTTAACGCCGATATGGAGGTTTTTGGTCGTCCGACTTGGGTTGGTGAAAGAGCAAATCAGTACTTCCATCAGGTGGTATCCGGTAAAAACACGGTAATTTTCATCACTGACGGCCAATTCACTAAAGAATTAAACGATCCAGTCAAAGCTCTTCAAGCTTATCGTGAAGCAAATCCTGATATGCGCTTATATATTGTCAGCGCAGCTTATTCAGAAGAAGGCAAAAAACAAATTGAGGCTTTAAACAGTCAAACATTTATCCCGGTCACTCAACTGGAAACATTGATTACGGATGAAAAAGCCTTCAAGGACTTTGTATCTGTAGCCATTTACAACAAGTGTGATGAAAGAATCGAACTAAAGGGAATTAACTTTGCCTTTGATAAATACAACCTTGATCAAAAGAGTCTGAACATTTTGGCCCAAGCGCTAAAAGTGGTTCAGGCACATCCTGTCACAGACAAGATGGTTGTGGAAGGATGGACTGACTGGACGGGATCGGATGCCTACAACTTAAGACTTTCGCAACGTCGTGCGCAAGCGGTTAAGAGCTACTTGGTTAAACACGGCATCGCTAGTGACCGTATCACAACAAGCGGAGAAGGCAAGTCCTTCAAGTACAACAACCACACGCCGGAAGGCCGCTATGCCAACCGTCGCGCTGAAATTATTTTTGTGAAAGAAAACACTAAATAGTCTAGATGACATCAACAGCCCATCAGAGTACTTTTCTCCGGTGGGCTATTTTTGTTTTCTGAGACACAGACTTTCAAACTTTAACAAGAACAAATTTAGTAGCTAGGGTGAACAATTGGGTGAACGATCGGGTAAGTAAAAAGCTTTTTATACTAAAAGCGTTGACAGTTGACCACAGGTACACCGTGTAAAAATTGGTTGGACAACGGTTTAACCTCAATAACTAATTGATCATGTAAGTAGTTCTGTATCTCCATTAATTTCAATCCTTCTTAAATAATTGAGAGTTCTGTTTTTTTAACCATAAAATTTCATGTTTCTCTGCTTACGTAACACATGTTACGTAACACGCCGTTACGTAACGTGTATTACGCAATTCAAAAATTAAGCACAAATTTGTGTTTTGTCTTTGTTAAGACCTTTCAAGCAAAAACAATTTAGACATATTCTCATCATTTTTATCTAATCCAAATCTTCATAAATTGAAGTTCCTACGACTACTCTTTTCGAATAAACTAACAGGAACGATGTCATGAATTTCAGTCAACCCAGCATTTTGTTATTAGGTAGCTTCCTCAAAGAAGAAGAATTCACAAAATTCTGCAAAGCAAATTTCAAAGAACGTAGCAATATAACTTGCAGTACCCTGAATCCTTTAATGGACGTTTATATTGGTAACGTATTTATTCAAAGACGTAATAGGAAAAAGAATTTAGAACGACTTCTCGGATCTTACGATTACGTGATTACCGTTGATAGTTACTATTGGGACGATATCGCTGATGTAGCTAGGCGTAAAAACTTACCTTACATTGCATTTATCTACAAAAACAATGAATTTATTAAAAAATTAGAAGTGAATTCAAACATTCGGTCATCTGTTCTCATTGCACAAACCGATTTTGATGATAATAAAAATACATGTAAAGAAATAGAAGAAAAACAATTTGACCGTTGTTTGCTTCTATGCCGTGAGCTGATAAATTTTTTAAGTTGCTGTGAGTCTTCTAGTTTCTCGTTTGAACGTGTTCGAGATTGCCTAATAAATAAAAAAGCGTGCTTTCTGGGTATGGCGCAGGCCATTGGCGAAAATCGCGCAAAAAATGCTATGCGAGAGGCTGTCAAAATAAGTCAGTGCCCACACAAAGCCGATGCTTTATTTGCTTTTGTTAGCGGTAAAAACATCTCCGTACGAGAAAAAGACTCTATTCGTCATCATCTTGTCCATTTACGCAAAAATCAAACTGTTCCTCTCGAAGTGTTTTGTATAGAAGACCCAACACTTGGATCTGCTATTAACATATTCTTTTTAGGTGTCTTTTCTTAACTTTCTGAAGGTAACTAAGAATCAAAAAACAAAATCTTTTTTTGTTTTTTCAAACTGTACGAAATCCCAAAATAAGCGAAAGGATTTATTTTTAGAAGCTGCTCTGGGAAAACTTGTATTAATTGAAAAGACCTTCTCGAAATTTAACTATGAGCATTCTCTATTTGAACGGCACCGAAATAGAATAAAAACCAAGCAGTTTTCTGCATATTTGCTAACATTAGTGGGTTAGCTTTTTTGAAGCAGGTAGAGAAAAAACATATGTTTTCTGACAGTTCCGGTCCGACGGACCGAGAGTCATTTTTTCAAGTAATCGGAGAATCCCATGCGCGCCACATTTGAGTCGTGGCTGCATCGCCAATGGACTAAACGCGGTCTTTTGGCTTGGGCCTTATCTCCTCTTTCCGTTGTATTCCTTTGTATGGCCCGCAACAGACGGATGAAAACAAAACCGCACCGTTTACCGGTCCCGGTTGTTGTCGTTGGCAATATCTATGTGGGCGGTACCGGTAAAACACCAGTCACCATCGCCCTCGTCAAAGAACTGGTCAAGCGTGGCTACCATCCTGGAGTCGTTTCTCGCGGTTTCGGCCGTAAAGAAGATGCGCCGCAAATGGTCCTACCCGATAGCCCCGCGGTTAATGTGGGCGATGAACCTCTCTTAATTGCCAGACAAACGCAGGTTCCTGTCGCTGTCGCACGAGACAGAGTAGCTGCGGCGTTACTGCTTTTGGATAAACACCCCGAGTGTGATCTCATCATTTCCGATGACGGTTTGCAGCACTACGCATTGGCGCGTGACGTCGAACTTGCGGTGGTTGGCGCCAGAGGTTTGGGAAATGGCTGGGTATTGCCCGCCGGTCCCTTGCGTGAACCCCCGTCCCGTTTGGATGAGGTTGACGCCATTGTTTTAAATGCAACGGAAGATTCATTTGACAGCCGCACGCCGCGCTTTGCCGCAACGGCAACGCTGGGGCGCGCAAAATCATTGGATGGTTCACGCAGTTTTAGCCTTGATGACATTGCTCAGATGAAAAAGCCTGTGCTTGCCGCTGCCGGCATTGCCGCTCCGGGACGTTTCTTTGCCATGCTTCGTGCTCACGACATTGAAGGCCCGGAAATGGAATTGGGCGATCACTACGCCTTTGACGACAATCCCTTTAAGGACTGTAAAGAAGAATTCATTCTGATTACGGGCAAGGACGCGGTAAAGTGCCGTCAACACCCGGATATCGCTCAAGACCCGAGAATCTACACTGTCGAATATCTGGTCGATATTGATCCCTATCTGGTCGATCTCATTGAACACAAACTCAAAGAAAAGGCTCAAAAATAAAATGGCTCTTGATCCTCGATTAACCGCTACATTAGTTTGCCCTGTCTGCAAGGGGGCCATTGTTTGGGATGCGGAAAAATCTCTGTTGGTCTGTCCCCGTTGCAAACTGGCCTTTGAAGTCAAAGACAACATTCCCAATATGATTCCTGATGAGGCTAAAAAACTCTCCGATGAAGAAGCCGAAGAGTACGCTAAGCGCCTCTCCATTGTTCGCGGAGCATAAGATGACTGTCTTTTATGCCATTATTCCGTCTCGTATGAAGTCGACTCGGTTGCCTGAAAAGCCCCTTAAAGATATCGCTGGCCGCCCCATGGTCGTGCGGGTGGCTGAGCGCGCCAAGGCTTCCGGCGCAGCCGATGTCGTGGTTGCAACGGACCACGAAGATATTGTTAAAGCCTGTGAAGCTAACGGTGTCAAGGTTGTTTTAACCTCGCCCGACCATCCGACCGGCACCGATCGGTTGGCAGAAACCGTGACAAAGTTGGGACTTCCCGATGAAGCCATCGTTGTTAATGTGCAAGGCGATGAACCGCTCATCCCGACCGATGTTGTACGCGAAGTGGCTGAGCTTTTAGCTGCGCATCCCGAATGTGAAATGGCTACCGCCGGTCACCCCATCGACAATATTGAAGAATTCTTAAACCCCAATGTGGTTAAAGTGGTACGCGATGCTCAAGGCAACGCCATCACATTTAGCCGGGCCCCAATTCCTTGGCCGCGTGACGCATTCCGTGAGAATAAGACCCAATTGCCCGAAGGACTTTTTCCCCTTCGCCACATTGGCCTATACGCCTATCGGGTCAAATTCTTAAAACGTTATCCCCAGTGGGAGCAGGCTCCCATTGAAAAGTGGGAAAGTCTGGAGCAGCTCCGTGCGCTTTACTACGGAGTGAAAATCGCCGTGGCAATTTTGCCCGGTGCCTTACCCGCAGGCGTTGACACCCAGGAAGACTTGGATCGCGTCCGCAAGGTTTTTGCACGAGGCGAAGCCTAAAATTTATCTTTTCGGCTAAACACAAGGGCCGATAAGATGTCTACAATGAAATGGATAGTGTGACTCGAATCCCTTGAGTCATCGGAAGTAAACGAGGAGTTATTATGCGTTTGATTTTGATTGGACCCCCGGGTGCCGGCAAGGGCACGCAAGCCGCTTTCATTAAGGAAAAGTTCGGCATTCCCCAAATTTCGACGGGTGATATGTTGCGTGCGGCTGTTAAGGCTGGTACCCCTCTTGGTTTGGCCGCCAAGGAAGTCATGGATAAGGGCCAATTGGTTTCCGATGACATCATCATTGGTTTGGTGAAGGAACGTTTGACGCAACCCGATTGCGCCAACGGTTTCTTGTTCGACGGTTTTCCGCGCACGATTCCTCAAGCTGAAGCGCTTCAGGCTGCCGGCATCCCGATTGATTTTGTTTTGGAAATCGCTGTTCCTGATGAAGAAATCGTCACCCGTATGAGTGGCCGTCGTGTGGACCCGGTCTCCGGCCGCACCTACCACATCAAATACAATCCTCCCAAAGTGGAAGGTAAGGATGACATCACGGGCGATCCGTTGATCCAACGTGACGATGATAAGGAAGAAGTCGTTCTGAAACGTTTGAGCGTGTACCACGCCCAAACTGAAGCCTTGGTGAAGTTCTACGGTGATTTGGCTGCCTCGGGCGATGCCAGCGCTCCGAAGTATCGCAGCATCAGTGGCTTAGGTTCCATTGAAGAAATCAAAAACCGTGTGTTTGAAGCTTTGAAGTAATTTTGGCTCACCACATCAAAAGGGCGCAGACTCGGTTCACTGTTAACCTTACTTGCGCCCTTTTTTCCTATCAGTTAATCGGGTGAATAAAGCGTAGGGTTTCAACCATTGGGCGCTTCTTCCACTCCGCATCCGTTACCAAACAGTACCAGTCGTAGAGCGGTGAATTTTCCTTAGCTATGAGGCTATTGCTCGGATCAACCACCAACGCGTCAAACGCTGCGCCCAATGTTGTTGTTTGCGGCGAAACAAGCAAACTCCAATGTTCATCGTACTTACGATCATCCTGAAGTTTCCCGACGTAACCCACGTCTGCCAAACGTTCCAAAATGGCGCCAGCGGCTTCCGGATAGGAGTCCACCGACTTGCAAAGCACGTGAATGGAAACCGAAGGTTCTCCTTTTTCTTGAGCGAGCATCAGCTCATGCAACAGAGCCACACCGGTAATAAAATCATTGCCGGTTTTATTCATATCGCTGTATCGACCGCTTGTGAGCATCGGAATAGTCGCGGCGATAGCTGCTCCTGAAAGCACTAAAAGCCAAGAGAGGTAAATCCAAAGCAAAACCACGGGGATCAAAACAAAGGAACCGTAAATTGTTGTGAGAGGTCCCGTGCTTAAGTAGTAACTGAAGCACCACTTAATCGCCACCCCCACGACCGTCACCAATAACCCGCCAACAAACGCATCCATCCATTTGACTTTGCAATTGGGCACATAGACGTAAAGGGCTGCGTACATCAGAGACTGCACCAAAAGCTGAATCACCATGAAAACCCAGCCGGGCAACAGGCTTTCCACACCGAATTCAATTTGTGTGAGCACGTTGGTGAGCACCAAACTAAAGCCGATAGCAATCGGTCCCAATGTCAAAAGTGCCCAATAGATCAAAACGCGCTGCATCGCCGGGCGCATTTGTCTGACGTGGAAAATACGGTTTAGTGTTGCATCCACTGTGTTAATCAACATAAGTGACGTGATGGTCAAACCCGCCAAACCGAAAATCGTCAGCCCCTGCGCATGTTCAGCAAAAGACTTTACATAACCGATGATCTGCTGGCTATATACCTCGGGCAGAAGGCTGGAAAACAAAAGCTGCTCCATCTCGGCGCGTCGTTCCGCAAAAGCCGGAAAAACAGCAAAGCTCACCAAAATCACGGCTACCAAAGGCACCAATGACAAAACAGAGGTAAGCGTCAATGATGAGGCCACTTGATTGAGCTGCGTCTCTTGAATGCGAATCCATACAAACTCCGCAAGCTCTTTCACCACTTCTCTAAATGGCCGCTGCTTGTAGTGACTGAGGTTCAGATCCCAATCCATAATTTATAAATTTTTCAAACAGATATACACCATCATAACAAAAAAGCGGTCGATACAAGATCGTCTCGGATCTTTTAACGACCGCATCAACTGCACGCTTAAGCCACTTCTTGGGCAACCTCAGCCGTGCTCTCAGTCTCTACTTCTTTCTTTTCGGGTTTGGGACCGGGTTCCAATACCGCCATACTCTCAACGTGCGCCGTATGCGGGAACATATTCATGACGCCTGCAGCACGAATGTGCCAGCCGCCCTCATGCTGCAAAATCGCACAATCTCGAGCCAATGTGGCCGGATTACAAGAAACGTACACTACCCGAGGCGGACGTTTATCCGTGGCAGCCAACGTACGAGCCAATTCCAGAGCGCCTTCTCTGGGCGGATCAATCAACACGCGGTCAATACCGCCCAATTGAGTCCAAAGAGCATCCCAATCGGCTGTGGACCACGTAAACAAGTTGCGGGCAACAAATTGCGTTTTTTCAGCCAAGCCATTGTCGGCTGCTCCGGCTCTGGCGCGCTCAACCAACTGCTCACTGCCTTCAATCCCCACCACCGTCTTGGCACGCACGGCTAAGGGAAGCGTGAAGTTACCCAAACCGCAGAAAAAGTCCGCGACATGGTGTTCAGGCTTGACATCCAAGAGATTAATGGCACGAGAGACCATCGTTTCATTGAGGCGATGGTTAACCTGAGTAAAGTCCGTGGGTTTAAACGAAATGTGCACACCGAATTCTGGCAACTCAAGCTTTAAGGCCGTCAAATCACTTGCGTGCATCGGATAACATGAATCCGGCCCCTTGGGCTGCAACCAAACACTTACTCCATACTCAAGCGAGAAGGCTTCAAAAGCGGCCATATCGACAGAGGTTGGCTCTTCCAACACTCTGAAAACAAGCGCAATCGCCCCATTGCCGCCCATGGCCACTTCAATTTGCGGCAGACGCTGACGAATGGATAGTTTTTCAACCAAACGGCGAAGAGGAATTAAAAGGTCGCTCACCGCGGGCGGCAAAATCTTGCACTCGGTCATATCGGCCACGTAACTTGATGAACGTTCATGAAAGCCCACCAATACGCCACCTTTTTTCTCCACGTCGCGGACAGTCAAACGCGCGCGGTGGCGATAGCCCCAAAACGGTCCATAGATCGGAGGCAAAATCGTCTCCGGCTTCACCTTTCCGATATGCCACAACGCATCAAGTAAAACCCGCTGTTTAATAGCAACCTGAGCACTGGGATCCAAATGCTGCATGGCGCAGCCGCCGCAACAACCGGGCTCAAGTCCGAAGTGCTTGCAGGCGGGTTTTACGCGCAAAGCCGATTCTTTTTCGATGGAAACAGCGCGTCCACACTCATAGCTATTTTTATTGCGAAAACGCTCATAGGTGACCGTTTCACCGGGAAGAGCGCCTTCTACAAAGACCACTTTGCCATCACGGTGCGCAACGCCTCGTCCATCCTGATCAAGCGATTCAATATTTACCGTAAACTTTTCAAGTACTTTAGGGGTTCTTGCCATTGGAAATATCCCTCAAAAAGAAGCGCCTGGTTCATACCCTATCGGAAAAATGTAAGCAGGCGCTAACGTTAAAGAAGGCAGCTTGCATTAAGCTGCCTGTGAAAATAATTTATTGCGGCAGGTATTCGACCGGATTGACCGGGCGATCATTGTGACGCACTTCAAAGAGCAGATTCACGCTATCGCTGTCGCTATTGCCCATCTTGGCGATGACTTGACCGTTCGTCACGTTATCACCACGCTTAACGAGCAATTCACTGTTGTGACCGTACACGGTGACAGCACCGGGACCGTGCGTGATGATAATCAACTTACCGTAACCGCTCACGTTCTCACCGATGTAGAGAACTCGACCGGCTGCAGCGGCGCGGACATCGTCTCCCATGTTGCCGGCAATTTCAATACCTTTGCTGTTTTCGTCACTGAATTGACGCAAAATTTGTCCACGAGCCACAGGCCACGACAAACGCGTATTGCCCAAAAGCTTTTGAGAACCCGTGGCCGTGGGTGCCGTGCCCGTCAAGGTCACACTGTCGCCAACGGGCTGAGCCGTCGTGGTTTGACCGCCGATCGTCACTTCAGAGGTGGACGGCATCGAAGCTTCAACCGCCAGATCGGTCACAGGCTGCGTGCGCGCTGAGGTCAGGCGCAACACCGTTCCGGGAGCCAACAACGTAGGATCCATAATGCCATTGGCTTGGGCCAATTCGGTCGGATTGCAACCGTTGCGAGTGGCGATGCTATAGAGCGTATCGCCGGGTTGAACCGTATAGGTGTCGCCCGTCACGCTGACAGCGCCCGTTGTTCCGATACCTGTTGAACCTGTGCGGCTATAAATCGGCGCGCCCACATCCTGAAGAGCACAACCGGCCAACAGGCCCCCTGCCATCATAGCTACGACCAAAGCACGAAATTTCATATTCACTAACCTCAACTACTTGCGCATTGAAGCGCCAATTAAATCATTCTTCACGAGCAGTCAGCCACTGACCGACTGAACGAACGGCGGAATAATTGGTTAAATCCACCTGCAACGGGGTCACCGAAACGGCATTGTGCTCAACAGCCCAAAAGTCCGTTCCTTCCGCTCGATCCTTTGGCTTGCCGGCCGCACCAACCCAATAAATCGGAAAACCGCGGGGGCTGACCTCTTTGATCACGCTTTCAGCATGATGTCTTCTTCCCAAACGCGTTGCCACCACTCCCTGCAATTGAGACAAGGGCAAATTCGGAATGTTGACATTCAAAAGCTGCGGCTCGCCGTCCTTTTTGCGTTCCAGGAAACGCTCAACGATGCCTTGAGCCATTGTCGCCGCATCCTCCAAGTGCGCCCAACCGCGCTCAATTTGAGAAAAAGCAATGGAATCAATTCCGAAAAGGTAGCCTTCAATGGCCGCGGCCACGGTCCCGGAATACATGGTGTCTTCACCCATATTCTGACCGCAATTAATGCCGGAGAGCACCAAATCGGGCAATTCATCCAAAAGCCCAGTAAGTGCCAGGTGCACGCTATCACTGGGCGTACCGTTTACAGCAAAAACACCCGGCTCCACTTCCTGCACCTGCAAAGGCCTCGTCAGCGTTAACGCATTGCTCGTACCGCTTTGATTAAATTCCGGCGCCACCACCGTCACGTACCCGAAACGTCTCATGGCTTTTGCCAAAGCTCGGATACCCGGAGCGGAATAACCGTCATCGTTGGAAATCAAAATTCTCATGTAAATCCTTATCCATGCGGTCCGTTTTTATTCATTTTTACTGACCACAATAACTTTCTGAATCATATCGCATCAGGGCGTCTATTGCGATGCCATTTTGTTAGAAAAGTTGAGCAAATCCAAAGGCTAAGGCGGCGTAACGAGAAGCCTTGCCGATAAAAATAAATAAAAGGCTTTTCAACCAGGAAATACGAAGCCAACCAGCCGCCAATGGCAAGGCATCCCCCACTAGAGGAAGCCATGCGAAAAGAAGAGCCCAAACGCCCCAACGAGTCAGCCAATCAATAGCTTTACCAGAGACTTTTCTAGGAAATAGTCGACCGATGATGTAACTTGTCATGGACCCCAACGTGTTGCCAATCGTTGCGACGGCAACAGCGACCGTGATTTCATCCGGCCAGGCGTGAACGAGCGCAAGCAAAACAGCTTCGCTTGCGCCCGGAAATAATGTTGCGGAGACAAAGGCGGAGGTAAAAAGCCCCGCCAAGGCCTCATATAAAGTGAGCTCCGGCATTAATCCTCTTCGGGCAAGATGCCTTCAATCACAAGCGGCTCGCCGATTGTATAGAAGTGACCGCCAGCCACGTAGTGAAGTGTCCTAAGTTCAGCCGGAGCAGTTTCAAAGTGCCAGTGGCCGTTTGAAAACACTCGCGTATCAGACCAAGCCGCCACACACTCACCGATAAAAAGATCGTATTGGTTTTGATTGTGAGGCTCGGACAAAATCTTAAAGATCATCCAAGCGGCGCACCCTTCAACAAGCGGCATGTCGTATCCGGGCATCGTAAAAAGCTTGGCTCCACTTTTTTCAACTTTATCCGGCATATCAAATTTACTGACCGCGCCCAGGCGCATTGTTTCTTTCACAATAGCCGCTGTCGGCAACTGAAGTGAGAAATAGCCGCTTTTTTCCATCAAGGGACGCGTAAAGTGTGAGCTGTCAATAACCACCGTTGCTTTGGTAGGCGCCAAATCCAATGCGCAAGCCCATGTGGCAGGCATAATGTCCGAGACTCCGTCAAAGCTTGCCGACACAAGCGTTGTGCCGCCGACATTTAGCAACCGATAAGCCTTATCAATATCAACTTCAGCCATAAAGGGACACATCTTTCTCTCCTCAAACAAATCGCTTTGCTAAAAGCTTAGCAACGAACGATCAGCCCGTCCTGCCAATCTTTGCCGAATTTTTGCCCGAATTAGAACTCAAAAGAGTACAAAACATCCAACGCTTGATCGACGCCGGAGGCCGCCTCCACATAAAGTCTCGGGATCACACGATAGCGAAGCGTCAAAGTCGCCAATGAATCAAAAAGCCCCACCGCGTACTTCACTTTAAGACCGGGCAAAATGTAGCCGCTCACCGCCACTTTGGAGCTGTCTCCAACCCCTTCGGTATCAACACCCAAACCACTGATGCCGACCGCGTCACCCAAACTTTCAATGGCGCGGCTGCCTTGGCTTAAACCGAGATTAATCAGAGCCGACGTGATCATGGAGTTATCATCTTCGCCTGCGGGATCCAGCCCTTCTCCACGCATCAAGTAGCTGAGGGATTCTGTCTGACTTTTTTCGGGTTCGGTAAAGATCGTCACTTCCGGCATCTCCGCTTGTCCGCTCACACGGATTCCCGCGATCACATCATCGGCCGTCTTATCCGGATTACGAATAGCTTCCAAATTAATCAATGGATTATCGGCAGAGCCCGCGAACATGAATTCTCCGCGCCTGACGATTAAATCTTGCCCATAGGCTTTAAATTGTCCGTGAGGAACATTGATTTGACCCGTTAAACCCAACTTGCCATTATTTTGGACAACATGAAGTCTGCCTGTCATTTTGGCTTTCAGCCCCATGGCCTCAACGCGTACATCATCGCCAATATTGACAAATAGGTTGCTTTCAATGGGAATGGCTTCAGCATTGTCCGACGACTTTGGTCTGGGACGATCTAAGCGCACGGTATCGGCGCTCACGTCCGTGGCCGACGGCGGCAGTTCAAAAACCTTCACACGAGCCCAAGGCAAATCGATCAAACCATTTAAAGTAATTTTCTTAGCGCTTGCCTCACACTGCACATCCGTTGTCAAGTCAAATTCAACCGCTGGGGGCATCGTCACACGCATTTTCACACCCTTGGCGGCAATTCTCGTGCGGCCTTGAGCCAACGTCTTCCAATCGGCATCACCCTCCAGCGTCAAACCGCCTTTAGGCGTTTTCAGCTCTCCCGAAAGCGTGCTCTTATTGCCGTCAAAAGCCAATTCAAAAGAACTCGGAAGCATTTCAAAGGGTAACTTTGTACTGTCAACACGCAATTGACGGATGCCGGTCTTACCAAATAACTGTGGTTCAGCAAGGCTGCCGGCTAATTTCAACTCACCGTAAATCGTTCCTTCAGCCGTTTCACCGGGAGAAAGCAGCGAATTAAAAAGTGAAGCTGAGAGATTTTCGATTTTGACTTCACCGGCCAAGTGCCGGCGCTTCACCGGATCAATGATATCGACGTTACCTGAAAGCGATCCGTTTTGGGTTATTTTCACCATCCACTTCGAGTTAATTTTTTCACCATTGCTGGTCAAACCCAAACGAATGGAATCAAAACCCATCACAAAGTCACTTTGCTCGAGCATATAGCGTGTCGAAAGCGTTTGACCGCTTACCGTTACCGTTCCGCTCGGCAAACCTTCAAATCCTTGAGGAACCGTCAGTGCAGCATCCGCCTTCACAATGCCTGACGCCTCAAATTGTCCGGGCATATAGCGCTTGAAAAAGCCTAAATTGAATTTCTCAAGTGCTACGTTAAGATTAAAAGCGTTCTTATTGAGTAAATCCAGGGCCAAATCGTTTCGCAAACAAACAAGAGCGTGCGGGTGAATCAAGCAGAACTGACCAACATCAAGAAGCAGCCCGTTGGTGTTAAACGCCACGGGCATTGGAGCCTGAAGAGACACAGGGCCGTAACCGGTTTGCACTGTAAGAGCATTAAGCGCCCCTTTCCAAGCATCCATGGAATCGTTTAATGCGCCGGAGAAAGTAGCCTTTAATTGGAAAAGCCGAGACTTCGTGTCGATTTTTAATTCGTGAGCGTTTTGGGTGCCGGCGAGATTGGCATTAAAACTGTCTACTAAAAGCCCCGGCAAAGCGATGCCGTTTACAGCCAAACGAGCGCCGCCCGAAACATTTTCTTCCGCGCTCATGGCGCCGGTTAAACGAAGCGTATTGACGGAGACTCCCTGGGCTGACAAATCCCGAACCGTCATATCGGCATTAATCAAAGGCATTAAAACGGGGCCTCTGACCTGCAGTCTGCCCTTGGCGCGTCCTTTGACATCCTTAACCATTTCAGAGAAATTCGCCGCATCAATATGCAGGGCTAAATCAAGGTTGGGCACAGCGGCATGAAAACGTATATCCCCTTTCACATCGACTTTGTTATCACCCAAGTGCATGGCAACATCTGACAAATGCAAAAGTTTTCCGCCTTGTCGCGTGCTGACAGCCCCCTTAACGGTAAGGGGATAATTCTGCCAAGTTCCTGTCAGATCAATAGTGGGGACATCAATGCCGTCGCCCGTCCAGTGAAAGGCAGATTGAAGGGCTTTCAAATTTAGTGCCCGTCCGTCTATATCGAGCGCAATGTCTTTAAATGCAATACTTTGAATATGCACGGGCAACGGAGTCTGAAGGTCCGTTTGAAGTGTCGTTGTTCTATTTTTTTCAGATTCTGAAACTTTTTCTTCCGCTGATGAAAACTGAGCGCTTTGCACTGTGCTTTGGACATTTTGGACGTAGAAGTCATGGAAAACCGCTTCACCGGAAAGCAGTTTATTGAAGTCTATATGCCAGCCGAAGTCACCCTTAAAGCGCAATCCGGGTTGCTCCCAAACAACCTCTTTTGCATCCAAACTTAACAGGCTGCCGCTAAAGGTCCCTTGAGTCAGTTGCGGTAAATGATCTTTTGCCTGATTGACCAAAAAGTGAAGACCGGGAGCCGTCGCCAATAGAAATCCCATGGCTGCACAAAGAACGGCAAACACACACAATAGGACCAATGCAATAATCTTAACCGCTCTCATAGTTCAGGCCCCAATCCGATATAAAACTGCACATCGTGCTTATCAGGATCACCCACGGGGGTTGCGATATCCAGCTTGATCGGTCCCAAGGGAGACTGCCAACGCACGCCAACGCCCACGCCTTTTTTCCAATCCTGATTATTGAAATTATTAACCGCCTGACCAATATCGAAGAAAACCGCACCCCACCAATTGCCGGTCACTCGGTATTGGTATTCAAAGCTGGCCGTCACCAATTTCTCGGCACCGGTCAAGTCGCCGTTTTCGTCCTCGGGCGAAATTGATTCATATTTATAACCGCGAACACTTCTGTCGCCGCCCGCAAAGAACCGTAAATCCGGCGGCACCTGCTCGAAATCATCCGTTTGAATCCAACCGAGGTGAGAGCGCAAAACAAAGCGATGACGATCAGCAAACGTTTTGATTAAAGCGTGCTGCGCTTCTAACACCACAAAATCAATATCAGAACCCCACGTAGTATTGGACCAATCAATGGTGTAGCGCTGCGACAGTCCCCAAGTCGGCATCAAACCGCCAAGTGTTGTTGTTTTTGAAAAAGTCACACCAGGGTAAATCAACATAGTTTTGTCACTGATTTCACCCTGATCGAAGTCATCAATCGACCAACGCAAATGCACATCCCGCTGCCATCCCTCATAGGGCGCCCAATGACGGGAAATCATGGCTGAAGCTGAATCGGATTTCGTGTCGTTTAAGTCTTCTTTTTTGATACCGCCCTGTATCACCCAATAGTGCTCAAGCGCACTTTTTTCAAGCGGAATCTTGTAGCTCACATCGGCCAACTGCTCTTTAGAAGAAAGCTCAGTTGACGCTTCAAGACTGTGCCCAGAATCATTTAACCAGGGCTTTCGCCAAGTTACCGATCCTCTGGGCCCCACATCCGTTGAAAAGCCCAAACCGGTTTCAACGGCGTTTTCTTTTTTCGGTGTCACGTTGGCATAAACAGGTAAAGACTTGTCGGGGCTGCCGCGTCCCGAAAAAATATCGGGGGAAACAACGACGGAATTAAACCATCCTGTTGCCGATAAGCGTCTGTTTAACTCTGAAATATCGTCTGAAGTGTATGGATCACCTTTTTTAAAAGGTAGCAAGTTAACCAAGATGGGTTCTCTGATTTGACTGCCGGTAAAGCGAATATCACCGAAACGGTAACGAGTCTTTGCATCGTAATCAAACGTCCAGTACGCTTTATTCTCAATAGCATCCACACCCAGTTCGCTTTTCACAAACTCCCCATCAAAGTAGCCGTGGCGAATCGCCGCGCGCTCAATTGACGATTTAAAACTTTCATATTCCCTGTGATTCAGTTGCCGCCCCTTTTTAGGGAGATTTTCTTTCAAGGCTTCGAAAACTTCGTCATCCTTGGCCTCTCCCCTGATTGTCAAAGATGTCGCAGCAATACGGGCTGGCTTTCCTAAATGGATTTTCGCAACCAATACAGCGGGCTTCTTTCCTTTTGGCTCTTGCCAGGTGTAGTGAATGATGCTTTGATAAAAGCCAAGCGCCTGCAATGCTCTCTTTATCGCTCGATCAACCTGCGCGCGGTATGTTTGTCTGACTTCTGTAAAGCTATTTTCTTTAACCGGCTGCAGCAATGCGTCAACATTGGAGCGCACCTCTCCCGAGATCCCCTCAACCTTTACATCAAAAGCTTGGGCACTTTGTGACAGAGCGCCTAAAAGGGCCACTACTGTCGCTAATTGTCGAAAATTCATCACAAAAAGCGCTTTTAAAACAACAGGTTTGATTTTAATTGATCTTATCTTTCTTTGAAACTTTCTGACTAAGCGGCTGAAATCTATTTTTCGCCAATGGCTTCAACAGGCTTACAATGAACAAATCGTTTGTTGAGCTTATTAAATGGAAATCAAAACTATCAAAGGCATTGCCCTTGCCTCCACGGCCGGTATCTGTTGGGGCTCCATGGGAGTGGCGGCCCAGTATCTGATGGCTGAATGTCGTTTTACGGTTTTGGATCTGACATCCATTCGCTTGTTGGGTGCCGGCATTCTTTTGGTGCTGCTTGATATCTTTTGGAATCGAACCAAGCATATCAAAGCTGTTTTTGAGAAGGAAAATCTCAAAGACATTGTTATCTATGGTTTTGCGCTTCTTTGCTCACAATCGACTTTTTTCTTATCTATTTTCAGCTCCAATGCGGCAACAGCCACCATTATGGTGCTCACCTCTCCACTATTTATCATCGCTTATTTGGCCATTGTTCATCACAGACGAATTAAGGTGTTGGAAATGGTTAGCCTGCTGTTAGCGCTGATTGGTGTGCTTCTTATCATCACCAAAGGCAACTGGGACACAATGGACTTTTCAATCGCCGGCGTCGGCTGGGGCTTAGCCTCGGCCATGCTGGGAGCTGTGGGAACTATTCAACCGGGACGCGTGGTCAGAAAACTCACCGTTTTCCCCGTTATCGGCTGGGCCATGACTTTTAGTGGCGCGGCGGCTTGTTTGTACAACAATCCTCTTGAAACCAATGTACTGTGGAACACCATGGGCATTATTTGTTACCTGCACATAGTGCTGTGCGGAACCATTGTTTCCTTTTGTTGTTTTCTCAAAAGCATGGAATTCATCGCTCCGCCCATTGCTTCGATGCTGACCTGCTTTGAACCGCTTTCCGCGGTCATTCTCTCTGTGTTGCTCTTAGAAGCAACCTTCGGTCCTATCGAAGCAATAGGCGCTGGCTGTATTTTGATGACCGTCTTTTTGCTTGCACGGTCAAAGTCCAATTAGGACATTAAACAGATCTCCTTGAGAATATTCGTATACATTTCAAATCCGACATCCAACGCTTCTTCGTTCACGTCAAACTCCGGCTGGTGATGCCCGGCCAGGTGATTGGCCCCCACCACAAAAAACGCTGACTTTCCGCCTTTAGACTGAACGTGTCTGGCTAAAATCGCCGCGTCTTCCGAACCTCCAAAGTCTGACCTTGTACGGATCGTTTTAATCGCCTGCACTTTTTGAGCACAACGCTTCAACAGCTCAACCAATTCATGATCATTTTGCAGATCACAAACTGTTCCCTGATCCACCACTTTCAAGCCAACAGAATAGCTTTTCGCGCACCCTTCAAAAATATTTCTAGCCTGCTCACACATGTAATCGTTAATTGCCATGGTTTCGCCACGCACATCAATCTCTATACTTGCGCAGTCCGGAATTGCATTACGTGCCCGACCAGCATGCATCGTTCCCACATTTACGCGACTCATTCCTTCTCCGTGGCGAGCTATACCTAAAAGCTGAAGCGTAGCCGAACAGGCTGCGGCTAACGCATTGCGTCCTTTATGCGGATCTGCTCCCAAATGGGCCGACCGACCTATGAATGTCACATCAAACTTAGACCCACAAAGAAAGCCGTAAGGATCCAAGATTACTTCTCCATATTTGGCCTGCATGCCAATATGACTGGCAAAAAAATAATCCGCATCATCAACCAAACCTGAAGCGGCAATGGTTCTCGCTCCACGAGAACCTTCCTCTGCAGGTTGGAAAACAATCTTAATTTTGCCCCGCAATTGATCTTGATGATCCGCCACCCAACGGGCAACAGTCAATCCAATTGAAGTGTGGCAGTCATGGCCACACGCATGCATAAAACCGTCTCGCTTTGATCTAAAACCCATCTGATTGGGAAAATGTTCGGGGGCGTCCGTTTCCTGTACAGGCAGAGCGTCAATATCAAACCTCAGGGCAATAACCGGCCCCTCACGCCCAGTATCCAATACACCGACACAACCGGTCAGTTCATCGGTTTTCAATAAAAAATCTTCAGGCACCTGATGGGCTTTCGCACGGTCTATAGCTTCCTTTACCCAATTTTCATTTCGACCTCGAATAGAGTCTTTGTCGATAACTTGATGTCCCAAATAAACCTTATATCCCCACTTTTGGAGCCGCTGTGTGATAAACCAAGTCGTCTCAAACTCCGTCCATCCTACTTCCGGATACTGATGCAAATGTCGTCTTTGCTCAATGAGTTGTTCATGATAAGACTGTTCCATAGAGCCTCCATTTTCGTACTTAAAAAGAACGGGCAAACTTGTTGCCCGCTCTGCCCTGTTATTTATCGATGTTCCTTAATGACTTGCGCTATTCTTCCCAACGCTGTCTTAATCGTCTGACGATTAGGACCGTAGGAGAAGCGAACCCAATGACGATAGGGTTCATTGGTCGGACGTACACGGAAGGGTCTTACATCAAAGAAGTGACCCGGAACTGTGATGACTTTCTTTTGCAAACAAGCATGGAAGAAGTAATCTGCGTCAGATAATTTCCCCGGCAGATTTTCAATACTTGCCCACAGATAGAAAGTGCCTAATGGCTGATTGGCAGGCGTATGAATACCCAACTCCGCCAAGCCTTCCATCATCATCTTGCGCTTAACTGCAAATTCCTTACGCGTGGCTAATAGTTCTGCCTCAGCGTGACCCTCAGCCAACTCTTCAATGACCCCGCGTTGAACCATCGTGGACGGCCCACCGTCAACAGCGCTAGCGGCGCGATTAATCATTTCGATCAAGTACTTCGGACCAATTGCCCAGCCTGCGCGCCAACCCGGATAACGGAATCCTTTTGTTAAACCGTCAAAAACAATAACCGGGTCACGATTAATGTCCTTCACATAGGGTAACGCAGAAACAGCTTTTTCAGCGGGAGACCCATCTTCGTTATAAGAGAAGGTCGCGTAGAATTCGTCTGCGCCCAACAAACAATTTTCTTTTCTGGCTGCGTTGATATAGCGATCCATCGCTTCATCTTTAATCACCTGCCCGGTCGGGTTGCAGGGATTGGAGAAAACAAAAGCGTTGGGACGCACGTCATGCATAAAATTTTCAAAACGCTCCACCGGCACGGTAAAACCATCTTTTTCTTCTGCACGCAACTCAATCAGTTCACAGTTGTGGCGAAGAGGATAAAGATAATCCTCATAAGCGGTATAGTCCGGATTTTTATAGGCAATTCGGGCGCCGTCTTTGAAGATACTGTAAAGACGCGTTAAAGCCAGGCGGCCGCCGCAGGCAAAACTCACGTTTTCAGCCGTGTATTGGCTCATGCCTTTGCGATAGGTGCGGTTAACCCAATCGGCAATAGCTTCTCTGACTTCAAGCGTCCCACCGACAGGACCATAGGCCGCATCGCTGGGCTGAAGTTTTAAGCTTTCGATGCGATCAGGAGCACCGTCAATGGTACCCACTTCCGGCTGACCTTGCCCCACGTTGCACCAGTCAGGGTGACCATTATAAAAGCCTAATTTAGAGGCTTCGTTAACTGTCCAAATCACCCCCATATACGGTACGTATCGCACCATCGGAAAATCTGCACTGCCGTATTCTTCCATCGCATTTCTCCTAGTAAGTTTCGTTTCGATTATTGTAGGTAGAAGAAAGCCAAAAGAGAATGACAGATCTTTAAATTATAATTGTCAAAAAGACAATTAATGTGAAAATTATGATGAAAGTTGACAACCTTTTAGTCTGGAAGGTTTTGCTCAGCATTGCTGATTTAGGCTCACTTAAGCTGGCGGCAGAAAAGCTTTGGATTGATCCGCCTCTGGCTTCCCGAATGTTGGCAAATCTGGAAGACGAACTCGGCATTTTTCTTCTTGACCGTCGCTCACGCCCTGCTGTTTTAACAAAAGAAGCCAAAGAAATTCTGCCGTCTGTCAGTCAATTAATACAAAGCCATGAAGCGCTTCTTTCTTTAACTCAAAACCTACGAAAAGATCACGATCCCAAGGCTCGTCGGACGCTGCGTATATCGCTGCCCGTCAATATGGACCGAACGCCTATTCTTTCTGCCTTACTTGACTATGAATCGTTGCATCCCGGGGTTCATTTCGAAATTTTGGCTGACCGCGGACTAAAGGCTCTTTTAAACCGACAAACCGATTTGTCCTTTTGCTTTTACTCTTCCGATCAACCGGAATTGCACGGGACATTCGTGGATGATTTTTACACCTTCTTATTGGCTAGCCGCTCTTTTTTGAAAAAACATCGCTCGCCCGAGACGCCAGAGGATTTAATTCATTGCCCTATTCTGCTGCGCTACCCTTACAGCCCCTACTACGCTGACTTTATTGAAAACGGGGAAACACAATTCAAATTACGCCATTGTCAAAAGATTAATTACGGTGATGCAACGGCCTGTAAAGAAATGCTCCTTGCGGGAGCTGGCATTGCCATTGATCTCAACCTCGGCATGGTGCGATCTCAACTTCAAGACCAATCGGTTGTTGCTGTCATGCCAAAGTGGCATCGCCCCGTGGCACGAGCCCATGTGTACTGCCGCTCTGAAAACAAAAACAGTCCTTTATACCAAGAGGTGTTGAAATTGATTGTTGAAAACGGCAACTCGGATCTCACCAGTCCGTGGCGGCAGTTTGCCAAGCAATTTTAGGCAACAAAAAAGCAACCCAGAAGGTTGCTCATTGGAAAAGTGGCGTCCCCACGGGGATTCGAACCCCGGTACCGACCGTGAAAGGGTCGTGTCCTAGGCCTCTAGACGATGGAGACGCTATCTAACTGTGGTGGAGGTAAGCGGATTCGAACCGCTGACCCCTTGCATGCCATGCAAGTGCTCTACCAACTGAGCTATACCCCCGAAGAGAAAACGCATTGTATAGAGCACTTATCAAAAAATCAAGACCCTTACGAAATTTTTTTAGAGTGTTCCCATGTAGGTAATAATGACCGCATTAATCAAGTCAATCAAGAACGCGCCGACTAAACTGACTATGAGCCAAGCCCGGGCGTTGGAACCATATTTTTCAGACAAGGCCTGCATAACCGCCAAACCGTTTGCGGTCGAACCCATCGAAAAACCGACACCGCCAACACTTAACATCACCGTGTCATAGTTCTTGCCGAAAAGTAAGAAGATGAAAAACCATGAGAAAACCAGCACCAAGACGGCTTGAGCGAGCAAAATCACCAACATCGGAATAGCCAAATTAACCAATTCAGCTAATTTCAAGCTATTAACTGCCATGGTCACAAAAAGCACCAAACTAATGTCCGCGACAGCATTAAGACCAACACCGTCAATTCGCACCGTCTTTGTGCAATCGATCACATTACGAACAACCGCTGCCACAATCATGGAACCGATATAGGCGGGAAGCGTAATAATCTGACCTAAAAAGTCTGAAACGATTCCACCCAGAGCCATGCAAATGGCCACAATACCGCCGGCTTTCATCAATTCATCGGTAAAGGACGGTTTTTGACCGGCTTCTTTAGCCACAATATCAGCTTGTAAATCGGACGGCAGGTGTAAAGGCGGTTCAGGTTCACCCACAGGTTGCGGCGTGTGGATTTTGTATTTGCGGATCAGCCATTCACCAAAGGGACCGCCCAAAATCAAAGCGGCCGCCATACCAAATGTTGCCGATGTGATAGCCACGGCTGTTCCACCGGTGATGCCGTACGTTTCTTCAAAATAAGGGCCAAAAGCAGCCGAGGTTCCCAAGCCACCCATCATGGAAACCGCACCGGTCAAAATCCCATAGTGTTTATCAAGCCCCATAAAGCTGGCAAGTGACATACCCAGCACGTTTTGCAAAACCGCCAAAACAGACACGGCGATTAAGAAACCCACCAAAAGCTTTCCGCCTTGTTTAACCACTTTGACACTGGCCATCATCCCAATTGTTGTGAAAAAAGCGAGCATCAATAGGGTTTGCAAAGTGGAATCAAAATGGACTAGAAGAATGCCGCAGCCTTGTAAAACAGAAAGAATAACGGCCAAAATCATGCCGCCCACAACCGGACTGGGCATAGACAAACGCTCAAGAATCGCTACCTTGGCTTTAACCCAAACACCTAAGTAATAGGTCACTACTGCTAAAGCCAAACTCTGAATCATGTTGATGTTTAGCACCCATATACCATTTTCAAACGCAATGTCCATCTTGACCTCCCAAATGTAAATGCGGAAGTTGGTTTTTGATTTATAACAATAACGCGCCTGTAATGCCGTGGGAAGCTCTGTATTGCGTGGAAATGCTTAGATTATTTGAAATCCAATTGAATATTTTTAGATACCCTCAGAGCTTTTGCTTAAGCAAAACCGCCCTGACCATTACCTTTTTTGATTCTTCAAGCTATCCCGGACCATGTTGCAAAAGATCTTACTTGCATGACTCTGGTAGACGTGATCATTCCATGCAATGACGACTGTTTGAATCGGTAAAACTCCTTCCATACTCAAGAATCTGCATCTATTTCTTGCCTCATAGGGCCCAACCAATGTTTCTTGACAAACGGCCGTGCAAATCCCAGAAGCTACGAATTCCAACCGAGTTCCCAATTGTCTGACATCCATGTTCAGTTCGCGGAAATTTCGCCCAACTACTTTAGATAAAAGAGCGGTTCTCTCATGGTGTAAAACGGTCTGTAAAAGCGGTAATTTTGATAGCTTGTCAAAATTCGCGTCCTGAAAACGCGGATAACATCCTTCAGAGTTATATCGTTCACCGACATCGGCGAAGTATTGTGTATCGGGTACAGCAAAAAGATAACGTTCTTTAAACAACGGATAGGCATTTAATCCTTTTTTCAACAAGTATTGAAAAAGTACCCCGACTTCTGCCATACCTGATAGCAGGAGATTGGAAATTTCTTCAAGGTGATGCTCAAGAGTCAGCTCAATGTAAACACCAGGGTATTGCTTGGCAAACGCACTGACTCCGGGAATAAGAATAGCATTTGTTCGCTCGCCATTGCTTGCAATACGTAACTTCCCGATCCTCAGATTGGCATGATCGGAACAGAATTGCTCCGTTTCCTGCTCAATGTTTCGAATTCGTCGACGACTGTCCAAGTAATACTGTCCCAATTCCGTCAATCTGAAGGGCTTATGATGCCGATCGACAATAAGTCCTCTGCATTCTTTCTCAAGACGCTGAACAACTTGAGATAAATATGGCTGAGTAACGCCAAGACTAGCCGCGGCTTTTCGAAAATTTCCTTCGTTTTCAATGGCAGACAATATTTCTAAAACATTAACCGACATCTCGAACCTCTAATTAGTAAAAACTTATCAAATAGAAGTAATTCAATATTAGATTGTAATTTTAATTGCTAATAAACTGATCAAAAAATCTTCATCCCAACAATGTCTCGATAGGAGATAAAAATGAAACTTAAGACTTTTGCTCTCGCTCTTACTCTAGCCATGGGTGCAGGATTAACTGTTTCTACGCAGGCTGCAGAAATTATCGAATTGTGGCCCAATGGAGCCCCTAACAAAAGTACTATTACGGAAGCAGAAAAAACGGATGCTAAAGGAAATATTTTTAATGTAACGAAAGCCAGACTAGAAGTCTCCGTACCGCAAAAACCGAATGGCAAAGCGGTTATTTTGATGCCGGGTGGCGGATACAGTAATTTGTCAATGGCAACCATTGAGGAAAGTTTTGTTCCCCTCTTTCAATCGGAAGGCTTTACCACGTTTGTTTTGAAATACCGCCTTCCGAAAGGCAATCCTATAGTTCCCCTTTCTGACGCTAATAAAGCGGTTGCTACAGTCCGCAGTCTTTTTGACAAATACAAACTTCACACTGTCGGCGTAATGGGAGCTAGTGCCGGTGGTCACTTGGCCGCCATGTCCAGTGTTTCTTGCAAAGACAATACTTGCCCTGATTTTTCAGTTCTCATCTACCCCAATATTTCAATGATGCAGGAAGAAACTCAACCTAAGAGCTCCTGCCGAAATAACCTGATCGGCCCGGATCGTTCTGTTCAATATGACACCACTTACTCTGCTTATAAGCATGTCGGTCTGTCGACTCCTCCGGCTTTCCTTGCCGTTTCAGCGCAAGACGAATTTGCCGGCAGTCTCGGATCTATGCTTTATGCGCGCGCCATGGTTGAGAATGCTCGTCCAGTTTCCTTACATGTCTATCCGACCGGCAACCACGGATGGCGAGCTGAAAAAAGCGAATCTTTCCCTGATGGAGATCACTTCAGAGAAGATCTCAAAATGTGGTTAAAGACAATCAAATAATGCTCTCACTCAATAATGACTCAATGAGGTCATCACTATGAAAAAAATTGCAGTTTTAACGTCTGCTCTTATATCCGCTTGCTTAGCTACAAGTGTTTGCGCAGCTGAAAACTATTCCGTTAACCCTCTTGTTAAAGGATTGGAAAAATCCCCTGAACGAGTCCTCCTCGTGGGGAATTCGTTCATGTACTACAACTGTGGTGTGACAGGCTATATCAGTGGTTTAGCCAAAGATAAAAATAAGAAGCTCACATTAACGATGGCAACAATCGGTGGAGCCGGGCTTGACTGGCATGATGTTAAAAGTTACCTGCGTCCCAATGGTCTTCGCAGTTATTCAACAACCGATGACGGCAGCAATAAACTGATTTTCCACAAATACCCCGGAGGAAAGGTGTTTGAAGCCGTTATCCTTCAAGATAATAGCCAAGGTCCCGTTCACCCGGAACTTAAAAAATTCTTTGAAAAGTATGGAGCCATCCATAGTAAAGATATCCGCGCTACCGGGGCTGAGCCTATTTTCTTGATGACATGGGCTTATGCGGACAAACCGGAAATGACCAAACAACTCGCTGATGCAACCATCCGTGTTGCCAACGAAAATAAAGCACTGGTTATTCCTGTTGGTCTTGCGTTTGCTCAAGCTTTAAAGGAACGCCCCGACTTGAAGCTGACAGTTGAAGACAATCGACATCCAACGGCAGCTGGCTCTTACCTAGAAGGAGCAGTCATTTTTGCAGCTTTAACACGTACTTCTCCGCAAGGCGCACCATTCCTAGGAGGCTGTGAAAAGTCTTTAGCTAAAAAGGATGCTCAATTCCTGCAAACGATTGCTTGGAAGACAGTTAAAGAATTTTATGAATGGAAATAGTGCGCTCTGATTCAGAACGCCCATCATCTGAAAGCCGGACTAAATCCGGCTTTCAGTTTCAGTGATTAAACAATAAAGCGGTCAGCAACCGGTTTGCCGGGATCGACCACCAACGTATCAATCCCCAGATCCTTCACGTACTTTTCGCCATATTGTGTGCAAATCACGGTACCGTTTGAGCCATAGACATGGCCATTCTTAAAGACGGTCTTGCCTTTGACAAAGGTCGCTACCGGTTTTTGTGTGGCGTAGTTGTAAATCGTGATATCGGCATCTGCACCGACACTCAAATGGCCCTTATTGTCCAAACGCAACATGCGAGCGGGGTTCAAAGAGGTCTTGGCAGCAAATTCCGGCAAGGTCAGGATACCCAACTTCACCAACGACAAACCTTGTTCCAAAATCACATTGCGCGGGATGCAGCCGCCGTCCGTAGAGATACCGTCAACAACAAAGCTGCCGTCCGGACGTTTAGCTTCTGCAAGCCACACACGAGGCAGCGGCGGGTTCACATTAAATGAACCGCCCACATCGGTGTTGTGTTCTTTCCAAAGCTTGAGACCTTCTTCACCGGTTACTAAATCCGAGTAGCCGCCCGCATCGTAGACCGCCCAAACTTTATTGGCCTTAAAGGCGGCTTCAATCCCTTCACGGTCATCACTAAAGCCAAAGCGCTTCAGGCAGTTACCCGTCACTTTGGATTGCACCTTACCGTTTTCAAAACAAGTCAGGCGCGTACCGTTTCTGGGAGAAATGTAGCTTTCACAGTGAATGTGGTCATTGGCTAAGAGCAAATCAATGGCTTCTTTGGTTTCTTCCAATTCAGGGCGAATTGCACCACGGCAGTAAGCATTGATGTGAGCCAAGTGCAAGAAGTTGCCCTGACTTAATTCAACCGCTTCACGCATACCTTCGATGTTGGAACCATGTTCACTGGTGCCGGCGTGCCAGGCGATATAAGCACCATGCTCCAAGGCTGTCTTGATCAGCAAAGAAGACACTGCGGGCTTTAACGGATAGTGTCCGCCCAAAAGCTTCACACCCAATGCCCCTTCCTTCATGGAAGCATCAATCAACGCATCCATTTCAGCCTTGCTGGGTTCATTGGTCTTGAAGGTAAAGGGAGGAGAAGCAAACTGTAAAATAGCGCAGTTAATACCGGCACCGTAGGTCGGAATGTTCTTTAAGACGTTATCCAAAGGACCTGCCATATCCAAGCAAGTAGTCACGCCGGCCATGGCGAGCATCTTGAAACCAAACGGAGAACCCCACATTTCGCCAAGGTGTACGTGGCTATCGACAATACCGGGCTGCAGCACCATACCCGTATAGTCTTCCACCACTCGGGCACAGCCACCGGGCAAGTCGACACCGACTTCAGCAATCTGGCCGTTTTCAATGGCCACATCCCGCACACCCTCAATACGGTTGAGCGGATCAACGACCGTCGCGCCCTTTAGTAAAAGATCCCACATAAGAATTCTCCTTTCAAAATGGATTCTTCGGCAAATATCTGCCGTGTTTCAGTAAGTTTATTCTTTTTCTCGACTTCTCTTTGTGGGCAAAATCAAGGGATGAGAAAAAATTGTCTTTTTATTGAGAAAAAATATCTCTTTTTTCGTTGCCATACTGTTTTTTTCAGGCATACTTTTCGCATTGATTACCAAACATCTTGCGCCACTTCAGAAACACGTATCGGTGTTGGCGATGCATCGGCTGAATAACTTTATTTCAGTCGAACGGAAGGTTTTGTTTTTGCTTTTTTCTTTTTGGAGTTTTGTTATGAAGTCTGATATCGAAATCGCCCAAGAGGCGAAATTGATCCGTATTGACGAATTGGCGCACAGTGCCGGTTTAAGCGACGATGAGTTTGAACCCTATGGCCGCGACAAAGCCAAAGTGTCCTTTCACAAAGACCGCAAGCCTCACGGCAAATTAATTCTCGTGACCGCGACTTCCGGCATGCCTGCCGGCTCCGGCAAAACCACCACGTCCATCGCCCTCACTCAAGGTCTCAAACGCCTGGGCGAAAAAGCCGTGGTAGCTCTGCGTGAACCGTCCCTTGGACCTTGCTTTGGCATGAAGGGAGGCGCCGCAGGCGGCGGTTACTCTCAAGTGCTTCCGATGGAGTCAATCAACCTGCACTTTACCGGTGACTTCCACGCGATCACGGCCGCCAACAACCTGCTTGCTGCCATGATTGACAACGCCCGCCATCAAGGTCAAGTCGATCTTAAGACCGTAATTTGGCGTCGCGTATTGGATGTCAATGACCGTATGCTGCGTAACATTGTCACAGGCTTAGGCGGTCCGGCTAACGGCATTCCGACCGAGACCGGTTTTGATATCACGGTTGCCAGTGAGTTAATGGCTGTGCTGTGTCTGGCCAACGATCTTGATGATCTGCGTGCCCGAATTGACCGTTTGGTTGTCGGTATTAAGCGCGACGGTTCGGCCTACACCTGCAAAGACTTGGGTGCAACCGGCGCTTTGATGGCTCTGCTTTTGGAAGCCATGAAGCCTAATCTCGTACAGACGCTTGAAGGCAATCTCGCCTTTGTTCACGGCGGCCCCTTTGCCAATATCGCCCATGGATGCAACTCTGTCGTAGCCACTAAGGCCGCGATGACACTGGGCGACTGGGCGGTCACGGAAGCCGGTTTCGGCAGTGACTTGGGCGCTGAAAAATTCATGAACATCAAATGCCGCGCCGCCGGTCTCACGCCTTCGGCAATCGTGCTTGTTACTTCCACTAAAGCACTGAAGTGGCACGGAATGGTCCCGCTTCCCGAAATTGGCAAACCCAATGTTGAAGCCTTAAAGAAAGGCTTGTGCAATTTGGATGCCCACATCGACAATCTCAAACACTTCGGACCTGAAATTGTCGTCAGTCTCAATCACTTCGCAACGGATACGGATGAAGAAATTGAAGTCATTCGCGCCCGCTGCGCAGAAAAAGGCGTTCGTTTTGCTGTCTGCGATGGCTTCATCAAGGGCGGAGAAGGCGCTATTGAGTTGGCCAAAGCTGTCATGGATGCTGCAAACGGTGAAACCAAGCCCTTGCACTTTACGTACGAAGCCGATGATGACGTCGTCACAAAACTGCAAAAGCTTGCTGTTAATGTTTACGGAGCAAAAGATATCGAGTTGTCCGCTGCCGCCAAGAAAGATCTCAAGCAAATCCAGGAACTGGGCTTTGACCGCTTGCCGGTTTGCGTGGCCAAGACTCCCTATTCGCTGTCTCATGAACCGACTTGGCTGGGCGCTCCCAAGGGCTTTACTTTGCCGGTGCAACGCCTGATTTTAAATGCTGGCGCCGGCTTTGTCGTCGCTACAACGGGAGCCATCATGCGTATGCCCGGTTTACCCAAGCAACCGGCTGCTTTGCATATTGACGTGGTTAACGGCAAGATCGTCGGCCTCTCTTAAGCCATTATTTCAATCCTTAATTTTCGCAAAGCGCCTTCGGGCGCTTTGCTTTTTGCTAGACTTTCAATCAACGATTTTTTTTGATTGAAAAATGCTCAAACCTTTAGCGTCCGCCACTCCAGCAGTAACGGGTGGTGCGCTGACTTATCCTTATCACTATTGTGTTCATCCTTTAGTCAAGGAAGCTGCCCGTGCCGTCCGTCAACACCTCGATGAGAGTGCCCACGGTCAGGCGGGCCGTCTTGTCGCAATTTTAGTCTGCCGTCTTCCAGATCAATCGTTGGGATTTTTAACCGCCTGTGATCAGTTTGATTGTGCAGATCCTTATTTCGAGAAAACGTTCTGGCAGCAATTGCCGCCCGAGTCCATCAAACCGCTCAACACTGACCGCATTGACAAGGCTTTCGAAGAAAAAGTACGTGCGCAGGAAAAGTACATTTCCTTTAAAGAGGCTGCTCAAGCCCGTCGTGAACACCGTCAACAGCAACGAGCCAGCGGCGTCTTTAACCGCGAAGCGCTGATTGCGTCCAGTCAGTTTGATTCCGGTGAACTTGAGCGTTTAAAACTTAAATATATTTTGGCCTTGCAAGCTGAAGAAGCCGCACGGTCTGATTTCCAGCACCGCACTCATGTGGCGGTTGAAAATGAATGGAAACGTCGCTTAAGCAGCGTTCATGTACAAAATAAACCCGGGCATCAGACAACGCTTTTGGAACTTTTATCAACATACCTGAACCGTGAAGATCTGCTTCGAGCCATTTTGAGAACAGCTCTGCCGGCTCTTTTAAACGAAGCCTTCGCGCTCGGCGCAAGCCCCATTGCCATGGGACAATTCTGGTGGGGGCCGGTCGCCCCCTATGATGCTCGCGCTGAGGGTACCTTTTTTGCCTTTGCCAAAGAACGCCACGAAAAACTGCTCAATTACTTCCTGCAAGAACTTCGCTTGGAAGAAAATACACTGGCTGTTGATCAGTTTAAAAATTGGACACCGGACATTGTTTACGAAGACAATGACATCGTAGCCTTTAATAAACCGTCCGGCATGCTTTCTGTCCCCGGCAAACTCCCCGTGACGGATTTGTATTCTATTGCTCTATCACGCTACCCCGATGCCACAGGTCCGATGCTCTTACACAGACTCGATATGTCCACCTCCGGCATCGTGGTTTTTGCCAAAAATAAGCAGACACACCAAGCGCTCCAAAACGCTTTTGCCAGAGGCTCGGTGCGAAAGCGCTACATTGCCCTTTTGGAAAAAATGCCCCCAAACACAAGCGGAGAGATCAAACTGCCCTTGTGTCTCAATCCCTATGAGCGTCCTCGACAAATGGTTGAGTACACCTACGGCAAACCCGCTCTAACTGTTTACAAAGTCCTGGGCCAAATGCCAAACGGAGCAACGCGAGTTGCTTTCTACCCTCAAACCGGCCGCACTCATCAACTCAGACTACATGCCGCTCACGCTGAAGGGCTCAATAGCCCCATCATCGGCGATGAGCTTTACGGACACCCGGCCGATAGGCTCTATCTGCACGCTGAGGCCATTCGTTTTATTCATCCGTCAACCGGTCAACTTTTAACGATTGAGGCGCCTTGCCCCTTCTAGGGTCATCATGTTTGAACTTTTTCTCTATCACCTTCAACTTTGCCTGCCCCTGTTTCTTCTGGTGATTTTGGGCTGGGGGCTCATCGTTGGAAAACTCTTTGATCAAAGCGTCACACGTGTGCTCTCGGGCTTTACGTTCCGTTTTTTAATGCCCGCCCTTTTATTTTCACTAATGAGCAAGCTCTCGGAGATGCCACCTGTGGATTGGCGCGTTCTGATCGCTTTCTTTGGGTCCTGCGTCATTATTTATTGCCTGGGACGCACCGCTGGTCGCTTCTTCGGGTTAGACAACACCGGTAAAACCATTTTTGGTATGGCAGCGATCTTCGGCAACAACGTGCAATTGGGCGTGCCGATTCTCAAGGTCAGCCTTGGCGATGAAGCAATGCCGACCATCAGCTTACTCATTATTTTCAGTGTTCTTCTTTTATGGACCACCGCCATTGCCAGTGTTGAATTGGGGAAAGCCGAAGGAAAATTGGATTGGAAAAGAATCGGCCGTCCGATGCTAAAAGTATTTAAAAATCCTGTGGTATTAGCCATTATTGCGGGCAGTGCCTGGGGGTTGACGGGCTGGCAGTTGCCGGATTTTGTTGAACGTACCTTAGGGTATGTGTCATCTGCTACGACGCCGATTGCCCTTATTGTCGTCGGCATGGGATTGGCTCAACACCGCTTTACGTCCGCTCTGCCCCGTGGTTTGACCATCTCAACACTAAAAATCGTCATCCACCCCATCATCGTGTTTTGCCTAGCCAAATTAATCGGACTCGATGAGATTACAACCAACGCCTGTGTGTTGACGGCCTCCTTACCGGTTGCGATTAACGTCTACCTGATGGCAAGCGAATTCAGGAGTGAAGAGGGCTCTGCAAGCAACGCTATTTTTGTCTCCACGATGCTTTCAGCTCTCTTAATTCCGCTCACTCTTACGCTCTTAGGCGTGAGCCTTTAAAAGCAAAAACGGAGGACTTCAAAAATCTGAAGCCTCCGTTTTTAATCGGACTATTTAAATTAGACCATTTCGTGCGGATGCACCGGTCTGTCGGAAAATTGAATTTTGTAGAGGTTGGCGTACACGCCGTTTTTCTCAAGCAACTCCTTATGAGTGCCGATTTCCACAATCCGACCGTGCTTCATCACAACGATGCGATCAGCCCCCTCGATGGTGGAGAGGCGGTGAGCCACAACAAAGCTTGTGCGTCCCACCATCAATTCATCAAGCGAAGCCTGAATGTATTTTTCGCTTTCGGTATCAAGCGCGCTCGTTGCTTCATCCAAAAGGAGAATCGGCGCGTTCTTTAAGAGCGCACGAGCGATGGAAATGCGTTGACGCTGACCGCCCGAGAGTTTTGCGCCGCCTTCACCCACTCGCGTATTGAAGCCTTCCGGCAGCGATTCAATAAAGGGCAAAAGATACGCCGCTTCGGCCGCTTTACGAATATCTTCGTCCGTCACCTTATCACGAACACCGTAGGCAATATTGGCCGCAATCGTATCGTCAAAAAGCACGACATCTTGGCTCACAAGCGATATTTGAGCGCGCAGGCTCTTAAGCGTTAAATCTTTTTGGCTGATACCGTCAAAGAGGATATCACCTGAGGTCATTGTCCAAAAACGCGGAATCAGGTTAATGAGCGTTGTTTTCCCCGAGCCGGAAGACCCGACCAAGGCAATCATTTCACCGGGCTTCACATCCAACGTAAAGTCTTCCACTGCAGGGGTGTTTGAGCCTTCATACGTATGTGTAACGTGACGGAAACTGACCGCCCCGGATGCTCTTTCTATCGTGCGGGAACCTTTATCTTCTTCAGAGGGTTCATCGACCATCTTAAACACACTTTCAGCCGCCGCTGACATGCGCGCAACGGAACCATTAAGGCTGGAGAGGTGACGGATAGCCGGCATCATCAAAAGCATGGCCGACAGGTACGTCGTGAATTCACCCATTGAGAGCTGACCGTTTTGGGCTTGCGTCAAAGCAAAAACTACCACCACCGACACACCGATCATGGTGACAAGCTGAGTAAGCGGCGTTCCCAAAGACTTCACCGCTTGCATACGAACAGCATAAGATCTCAAGCGTTCATTAATCGCTGCAAAACGCTTTTTCTCGTAGACGTAGCCATCGTAAATTTTGACAACGCGCTGACCTTCATAGGCTTCTTGAATGGCCACGCTCATCTCACCTAAGGTGTTTTGAGAACCAAGCGTCAAACGCTTTACCGTCTTACTCACCCACTTGAGCACTAATGCCAAAAGCGGCGCCACAACGAGCGTCACCACGGTTAAAAGCCAATTGTGGTAGATCAAAATACAGGCCAAAGAAATAATTTGAAGCGAGTCACGCACCAATGTCGTCAAAATTTCAGCGGCCATCCCCAAAGCGCTTGAAGCTTCATTAACGAACTTGGAGACGACCTTACCGGACATATAGTGTTGGTAAGTTTGAGAAGACCATTGAATGAGTCGGCCAAACATGAGGCGGCGAATACGAACAAGAACCTGTTGGCTCACCCGCTGCAGCAGATAGTTGGATAAAAACTGTGTGCCGCCGTGCAGAATCGAAATACCGATCAAGCCGACCGGTGTCCACCAAACAATGGAGGGATTGTGTTCGTAAAAACCTAAATCGGTTAACTTACCCAATAAAAGCGCGATCAAGGAAGAGCTAGCTGCTCCCAAAATCATACAAGCGACAGCTAAAGCGATTTCCTTTTTGTACGCAGGCAAGTATCCTAGAAGGCGTCTGACGTACGGATCGTTGAAAATGGGTAACCGGTCAAGAATTTTTTTATTCATTGGCTTCAATCAAAAATATGTCGTCGTCATTTTAACGACTTGAGCGCTTAACCGCCCTATTCGTTTTGTTAACGTTTATGACACGCTTGGCATGACGCTTTTTGGACTCTGCCACTCCTTCATAGCCTTTGTCATAGACGTCTTTTTTAGCGGCAAACTTACGTCCCCCTTTATTGGCTCCGACACCGGCTTGGGCTTTTGAACGCGCACGAGTCTTACCAGCCCCATCCTTCGTGCTTCCCGAAACAACCCCCGCTCGGGTGCTGCCCGCTTTTAAGTCTTCAATCCAACCCTTGACCCATTCATCGCTCAAGCGCATCTTTGCTCCGCGCGGCAGATCCTTGGGCAGCAACACGGCACCGAAACGAACACGAATCAAACGCGAGACCGTCAATCCCACCGCATCAAAAATACGGCGCACTTCACGGTTGCGCCCCTCTGCGAGTGTCACCCGATACCAATGATTGGAAGAAACGCCGCCGATGTCTTCGATACGTGAAAAAGACGCCGGACCATCGTCGAGCTTAATACCCTTCAAAAGCTTATCTTTGTTTTCTTCGCTCAATTCACCCTGTACACGCACCGCGTACTCGCGCTCAATTCGATAGCGCGGGTGCATGAGCATATTGGCTAAGGCGCCACTCGTGGTAAATAGCAAAACCCCCTCGGTGTTAAAGTCAAGGCGGCCAACCGCAATCCAACGTTCACCATTGAGTTTCGGCAAACGATCAAACACACTGGGCCTGCCTTGGGGGTCATCGGCTGAAACAATTTCTCCGGCTGGCTTATGGTAGAGCAACACTTTCGGCACATCGTTGACGACCGCCGCACGTTTGACCAAGCGACCTCGCACCCGAATCATGTCATTGAGACGAACGCGGTCGCCCACCTTAGCCACATCGCCGTTAACCGTCACCACACCGGTCGCAATAAGTGCTTCCATTTCGCGGCGCGAACCCAAACCGGCATCAGCCAATACTTTCTGAAGTTTTTCTCCGGTTACATTCCCCTCTTGGGAGACTGTCGGCACAACCTTTTCCTCGGGCGCAACTTTTGGCGTTACGGCTCGCAGCCTTTTAGCCTGAGGCGCTCGAAAGGGTGTTCGTTTAGCCGGCGCTTTCTGAACCACCCCTTTTTTATTCGGACTGATTTTTTTCTTCATCATCACTATCTCCAAAATCCAAAGGTTGGATCAGACTTTCTAATCTTGCGTGTTCATCATCAATGGCCTTTAGCTCCTGCCGATCACTTAACCGGGAAGGCGGCTTACTCTGGGATTGCCCCTCAAACAATTCAAAGGCTTCAACCTGGGGTTCCTCATCGGGCCCGATACTGGGTAAATCCTGTAAAGAATTCAATCCCAAATCCACCAAAAATTGTCTTGTTGTCGCAAATAATTCCGGGTGACCGATTGTCTCCCGACGGCCGATGACTTCAATCCAATTGCGATCAAGTAAAGTTTTAATGGCATTAGGATTTACCGTCACACCGCGAATCTTTTCAATATCTCCGCGCGTTACGGGCTGACGATAAGCAATCACCGCCAATGTTTCCATCACAGTACGGCTGTATTTCGGCGCTTCTTCCGGATGGAGCTTTCGCAGTATCTCGCGCATCGCCGAAACTGACTGGAATCGCCAAAGACCTTCGGCGACTTCGCGCAATTCAAGCGCCCGCCCCTGCCAGTCATCCTGAAGCTCGGCGAGCATCTGCAAGACCTGCGCCTTTGTAAAACGCTTATCCAAACACTCCCTGAGCGTCGATACGGACAAAGGCACATCACTTGTTAAAAGCGCGCCTTCAAGAATCCATTTGGGATTTTCATTAAGCGTGCTCATCGGCTACATCTCCGTCCACATAAAACCACAGACCGTTTTCACGGACAAAACGGCTTTTTTCAATCTGCCGAAAGGCCCGACCATTAATCTTGCCACGTGCGATAAAAGAAACCGTTGCGCTATCGCCTTCAGACTCATAGGAAACAATTTCCAAACCAAGCCACTTAATCGGTTCGCTTAAATCCAAAACACTCGGTCGTGTGCTTTCATGCCAAGTCCTTAGCAGATAATCCGCATCCTTTTTAACAAAAGCACTGTAGCGGCTTTTCATCAGACTTAAGGCGTCTGGTGCGGGCTCTCTTTCATGAAAACGCCCGCAACAGTCCTTGTAGTCAAGAAGACTACCGCAAGGACACAATGCGGGCGCTTTCTTTTTCTTCATGCCGAAAAATTATGATGCGTTTTGCTCACGCTCGGCGCGGGCGTGACGGCGACGATCAATTTCGGTCAAATAACGCTTTCTCAAACGGATCGTGTGCGGGGTGATTTCCACCAATTCATCATCGTTGATGAATTCAACCGCGCTTTCAAGCGTCAACTGCACAGGCGGCACGAGACGAATGGCTTCATCGGTACCCGAGGCACGGATGTTGGTGAGCTGCTTGCCGCGAATCGGATTCACAACGATATCGTTGTCGCGAGAGTGAATACCGATAATCATGCCTTCGTAGAGCTTATCGCCCGGTTTGACAAACATACGGCCGCGATCTTGCAGCTTCCAAAGAGCGTAGGCAACGGCTTCACCGTTATCCTGGCTAATCAACACACCGTTGCGGCGTTCACCGACATCACCTTCTTTGATCGGACCGTAGTCATCAAAAACGTGACTCATAATGCCGGTACCGCGACACATGGTCATGAATTCACTTTGGAAACCGATCAAACCGCGGGCCGGAATACGGTATTCCAAACGCACGCGGCCCTTGCCGTCAGGCTGCATATCCTGCAAATCGCCCTTGCGGCGTCCCAATTCCTCCATCACAGCGCCTTGGTGATCTTCTTCAACATCAACCGTGAGCACTTCATACGGTTCCATCTTTTGACCGTCAATTTCCTTGAGCAACACACGGGGACGCGAAACGGCCAATTCGTAGCCTTCGCGGCGCATATTTTCAATCAAAATCGTCAGGTGCAATTCACCACGGCCACAGACTTCAAAGACGGTTTCATCGTCAGTGAGTTTCATACGCATGGCCACGTTGGACTTCAGTTCACGTTCAAGACGTTCACGAAGCTGACGGCTTGTCACGTACTTGCCTTCACGGCCTGCCAAGGGGCTCGTGTTTACTTGGAAATTCATGGAAAGCGTCGGTTCGTCCACTTTCAAAAGCGGCAGCGCTTCGGGGTGTTCCAAATCCGTAATGGTCGTACCGATAGACAATTCTTCAATGCCGTTTACAAGCACAATGTCACCGGCCTCGGCCGAATCCACAAGCTTGCGGTCCAAACCTTCAAACATGAGGATCTGATTGACTTTGACCTTCTTGGGTGTATCGTCCGGTCCGTTCATCACGCACACGTCTTCGCCGGCGTGGATGCGACCGCGGTGCACACGACCGATACCGATCTTACCGACGTAGCTCGAGTAATCGAGCGAGCAAATCTGCAACTGAAGCGGGCCATCCGGGTCATCATCACGAACCGGCACTTTTTCAATGACGGTGTCAAAAATGGCACGCATATTGCCCACTTTCTTGAGCTCTTCAATGTTGTCGCTATAGCCGGCAACGCCTTCCAAGGCCGAGCAGTAAATCACGGGGAAGTCGAGCTGTTCTTCAGTGGCACCCAACTTATCAAATAAGTCAAACGTTTGGTTCAAAACCCAATCCGGACGGGCACCCGGACGGTCAATCTTATTGATCACAACAATGGGCTTTAATCCCAAAGCCAAAGCTTTACGGGTCACAAAGCGCGTCTGCGGCATCGGACCTTCCACGGCGTCGACCAAAAGCAATACACCATCGACCATGGACAACACGCGTTCGACTTCACCGCCGAAGTCGGCGTGCCCCGGGGTATCAATGATGTTGATGTGGGTGCCTTCATATTCCACAGCGCAGTTTTTAGCCAAAATCGTAATACCGCGTTCACGTTCCAAATCACCACTGTCCATTACACGTTCTTGGACTTCTTGATTGGCACGGAAAGTGCCGGCGGCGCGCAAAAGCTTATCCACCAAGGTTGTCTTACCGTGGTCGACGTGCGCAATAATCGCGATATTGCGAATAGCACGAGTACTAGTCGTCATTTGTTGCCTCAATATCTTTCTTGTTGGCAATTAATCGTTCAGGTTCGAGCACACCGCGTTCGTTAACGCGGGCCGTTCCCACCATTTGTTCATCAGGTCCGTAGACCCTGACACGCGAGCAGCTCGGTAAACCAAGGGCCAATCGCTGGCCATGGCAAAAGCGCACGCGGTCGTTTTCGCTTAAATGCACCGCAGGAAGCGTCTGCATTAACGCATCAAGCGGTTTTAAAGTTGCCAGACGCTCCTCAACCGACATCGTCTCAAGCGCCTGTAAGGTAACAGCGTCTTCAAGCGAAAGCGCTCCTACCTTTGTTCTTCTTAAACTTGCCAAATGAGCACCGCACCCGAGTGCCTCACCAATATCTTCAGCGAGCACTCGAATATAGGTCCCCTTGGAACACGTCACTTCAACCGTTAAGAGTTCATCGGCAAATTCAAGGATCTCTAATTTTTCAATCCGCACCGAGCGGGCCTCACGCTCAATGCTTACACCTTCACGGGCCAAATCGTAGAGCGTTTTTCCGTCACGCTTTAAAGCTGAAAACATCGGAGGCACCTGCAAAATGTCGCCTCTAAAAGCGTCCAGTGCCTTTTCAATGTCAGCCCGATTGACACGGACCGGGCGGGTCTGCAAAAAGTCTCCCTCCAAGTCACCCGTTGTCGTCTTCTGACCGAGCTTAATGCCGGCAATATAGGTTTTATCGGCATGCAAAAGATCGGCAGAAAATTTAGTCGCTTCACCAAAGGTGAGCGCCAACAGGCCGCTTGCAAGCGGATCAAGTGTTCCCGTATGACCGGCTTTTTGCGCATTCAACAAACGTCTGGCTGTCTGCAGCGCCGCGTTTGATGTCATCTCATAGGGCTTATCAAGCAAAAGCACCCCATCTACAACTCGGCCTTTTCTTTTCATTCCTCGCCCTTGGTTTGCTTCATCGCCTCATCGATCAGGCGGTCCATTTCAAAACCCTTGGCCACACTGGTGTCATGTTCAAAGTGCAGCGTCGGCACCGTATGAATCGACAACAGTTTGAAAAGATGGTTACGAAGCATTCCGGCGGCCGCGTTTAAGCCTTGCTTGGCCTGTTCAGGCTCTGCTCCGATGACCGTGAAATAAACCTTCGCATGAGCATAATCAGGTGTAATTTCACAGCCCGTCAAAGTCACCAGACCCACTCGCGGATCCCGCACTTCCTGAGGAATCAAACGAGCCAGATCCTTTTGAATCTGATCGGCCACACGCAGGGCGCGTCCCGGTTTCGCAGCTCTCATGTCACAATCCTTTCTTAATACTTCAGGGCGGCCAGTAAAAGTTATCTTTCAAACAAGCCGCCCGTTTTCTATTAAAGCGTACGGGCCACTTCCGTGACTTCAAAGATTTCCAGCTGATCGCCTTCTTTGATGTCATCGTAGCCTTTGAGCGACAAACCGCATTCCAAACCGGCCTTCACTTCTCTGACATCGTCCTTGAAGTGGCGCAAGGAGTTTAATTCTCCTGTCCAAATCACGACATTGTCGCGAAGCAGTCGAGCCGAAGCCGTACGACGAACCACACCTTCCAAAACCTTACAGCCGGCAATCATGCCAACCTTAGGCACGCGGATACATTGACGAATTTCCACAAAGCCCAAAACGGTTTCGCGTTTTTCCGGTGCGAGCATACCGCTCATAGCAGCCTTCACATCATCCACGGCATCGTAAATGATGTTGTAGTAGCGGATATCCACACCGTTGGTCTCGGCGAGTTTACGAGCCGGCGCATCGGCACGCACGTTAAAGCCGATGATGACCGCTTTACTAGCCAGGGCCAAGTTGACGTCTGTTTCCGAAACGCCGCCCACGGCAGAGTGCACCACCTGAACGCGCACTTCATCGTTGGACAACTTCGTCAAGGCGTGAACAATAGCTTCGGTAGAACCCTGAACGTCTGCCTTCACAATCAAGGCGAGGGTCTTTACTTCGCCATTGGCCGCATCCGAGAAAATGTTTTCCAGTTTGGCGGCTTGCTGCTTGGCCAACTTCACATCACGGTACTTGCCTTGACGGAAAAGAGCGATTTCACGGGCTTTACGTTCATCGGGCAAAACCATGATTTCGTCGCCGGCCTGCGGCACACCCGACAGACCTTGAATCTCCACCGGAATGGAAGGACCGGCTTCACTGACGGCCTTACCGGTTTCATTAATCATGGCACGGACACGACCGAATTCAGCGCCGGCCAAAACAATGTCACCGCGGTGAAGGGTACCGGACTGCACAAGAATGGATGCCACCGGACCGCGACCCTTATCCAAACGGGATTCGATCACAAGCCCCTTCGCCATGCCTTCCTTCGGTGCTTTCAAATCAAGCATTTCGGCTTGAAGCAGCACGTTTTCCAGCAATTCATCTACGCCCTGACCGGTTTTGGCAGACACCGGAATAAACGGTACGTCACCGCCCCAGTCCTCAGGCATCACATCGTTTTGAACAAGTTCTTGTTTAACGCGTTCAGGATTGGCTTCCGGCTTATCGATCTTGTTAATCGCCACCACCATCGGAACGCCGGCGGCCTTGGAGTGCGCAATAGCTTCCTTCGTCTGAGGCATCACGCCGTCATCGGCTGCCACCACCAAAATCACAATATCGGTTGCCTGAGCACCGCGCGCACGCATAGCTGTAAAAGCTTCGTGCCCCGGGGTATCCAAGAACGTCACAATGCCACGCGGCGTCTTAACGTGGTAGGCACCGATATGCTGCGTAATGCCACCGGCTTCACCGGCCGCCACCTTGGCACGACGGATGTAGTCGAGCAAGCTTGTCTTACCGTGGTCAACGTGACCCATGATGGTCACGACCGGCGGACGCGGAAGAGCCTCAGCCGTATTTTCTTCCATCATGTCACCCAAAATCGCTTCCGGATCATCGGGCTTGGCAGCGATCGCATGATGTCCCATTTCTTCAACCACGATCATCGCGGTGTCTTGATCGAGCATTTGGTTAATCGTCACCATCTGCCCCATCTTCATGAGCGTCTTAATCACTTCGGTGGCTTTAACGGCCATCTTATGAGCAAGATCAGCCACGCTGATCGTTTCAGGCACGCTCACATCACGCACCACGGGTTCTGTGTTTTGAACCTGCTGTTGCTTGGGCTGTTCATGACGGCGGTTATTGCGGTTTTTACGAGAACCGCGCCATTGTTCATTGCCGTCATCATCCTCATCGATGACACGGGCATTGCCCTTGTTGCCGCCACGATGTTTAATGTTATCGTCCCATTTGCTCGCTGCACCATGGTTGGCACCGGCGTGCTTGCCGCCCTTTTTCTTGCCGCCTTGGTCTTCATCGCGATCACGGTCGTTGTTCTTGCCCTTTTTCTTATCCAGATTCTTTTTACCTTCGGCAGGCTTATCGCTCTTGGCCTTCATGACAGAGGGCTTGGGCTTACTCATCATTTCTCGAATCGCACGAGCTTCTTCTTCGGCCTTACGCTTGGCTTCCTGACGGCGCTTAATTTCTTCTTCAGATAAAGCGGCAGGCTGAGGCTTTTGTTCTACAGGACGTTGAACCGGCTTTTTCGCATTCTGCTGGAACTTAGCCTTTTCATTTTTGCGAGCATCATTGGGCTTGACGGCGGGTTTAGCCTGTTTTTGTTCATGACGCACTTGCGGCTGCTGAACCTCTTTCTTAACTTCAGGCTTTGCAACCACTTCCGCCTTAGGCGCAGACGGTTTCTTATCGGCAGCAGGAGCAGCCTTCGGCTGTTGAGCTGCGCGAGCGGCTGCGGCCTCTGCTTCAGCCTGAGCCTTAGCGCGGGCTTGTTCTTGAGCGGCTTTTTCCTGAGCCAATTTTTCTTCTTGCTGACGCTGAGCTTCAAGCTCTTTTTGACGTTTTTCTTCTTCAGCCTTTTGTTGCTGCATCTTTGCCTTGGCTTCTTCTAAAGCGCGGGCGCGTTCCGCAGCCATAGCCTGCTCACGAGCGTTTGTCGCTGTCGCTGAGTTTTTCACGAGAACGCGTTTTCTGCGCACTTCCACCTTCACCGTATGTTGACCATCGGCCTGCTTAACCGTTGTGGTCTCTTTACGGGTTAAAGTGATTTTGCGGGCTTTAGCCTGACGATCCTGACGCAAAAAGTCCACCAACTGACGTTGATCGGCAGCGGTCACTGCGTCCGTTTCACTGTGCTTGTCAATGCCGGCACTTTTGAGCTGACGAAGCAATTCTTCGGCAGTCACTTTCATTTCTTTGGCCAACTCTAAAACGGTCGAACTTGCCATATTCTCTCCTTTCGTACTTTTAACTCAAAGCACGCTTTAGTTGTTGAACCAATGGGCGCGAGCAGCCAAAATCAACTTCGAGGCACGCTCTTGATCGATTCCGCTCATTTCCACCAGTTCGTCTACGGCTAATTCGGCCAGCTCATCACGCGTCTTCACACCGTGGGCAACCAGCACGTTAACCAAATCATTATCCATACCTTCAAGTGAAACCATTTCGGGTTCAGCCTGACGCAGGTTTTCTTCACGTTCCAAATCTTGCATGAGGCACTTATTGCGGGCGCGTTCACGCAACACCTTGACCGTGTCTTCATCAAACGCTTCAATTTCAAGCAATTCCGATTCAGGCACATAGGCCACTTCTTCGATAGAAGAGAAGCCGTTTTCAATCAAGATATCAGCAACATCTTCACCCACATCGAGCTTTTCAACGAATTCAGCACGAATCTTGCTTGTTTCTTCGTCACGCTTGGCGTTGGCTTCTTCATCGGTCATGATGTCAATCTTCCAGCCGGTCAATTCAGAGGCCAAGCGGACATTTTGGCCGGCACGACCGATAGCAATGGCAAGATTTTCTTCATCCACCACCACTTCCATCGTGTGCGTGTCTTCGAGCATCACCACGCCGGAGACCTTAGCCGGTTCCAAAGCGCTCACAACAAACTGAGCCGGTTCATCATCCCAAACAACGATGTCAACACGTTCACCGCCCAATTCGTTGGAAACGGCATTCACGCGCGTACCGCGCACACCGATGCAGGTGCCAACCGGATCCAAGCGAGCGTCTTTGGCTTGAACAGCGATCTTCGCACGGCTACCGGGATCACGGGCTGCACTCTTGATTTCCAAAAGACCTTCTTCAATTTCAGGCACCTGCAAAGCAAAGAGTTCTTTGATGAAATCTGGGCTAGTGCGAGACAAGAAAATTTGTTGTCCCTTGCAGGAACGATCAATTCGAGCGACATAAGCACGCACGCGGTCACCCGGACGGAACGATTCCTTGGGCAACATTTCAGAACGGGGCAAACGGGCCTCAACTTTGCCGATTTCGACAATCGCATCGCCCTTGTCCATGCGCTTGACTAAACCGGAAACAACTTTTTCATCGCGAGCCAAAAATTCCACCAACATTTGTTCACGTTCGGCATCGCGCAAACGTTGCAAAATCACTTGCTTTGCATCTTGAGCGAAACGGCGACCGGAACTATTGATGTTTCGCACTTCCTGACGGATATAGTCACCAACGTTAAGATCAGGATATTCGTCATGAATGTCGGAATACATTTCCTGACGATCCGGTTCCTGTAAGCCTTGATCGTCAGCCACAATGAGCCAACGACGCCAAGCTTGGTAATCACCCGTGTCACGATCAACATGTACTTCAATATCTGCATCTTCACCGGCAAAATTTGCCTTTTTTACAGCAGAGGCAAGTGCCGTTTCAAGCACACCGAAGACGACCTCACGGGGCACGCTTTTTTCCTGTGCCAATACTTCAACCATTTCAAGCATTTCGCGGTTCATTTTTACTTTCCTTTGAAATTTAATTCTGCGATCAAATGGGCACGATCGACCTGATCGATCGTAAAACTAACGGCAACGGGTTCAATGGCAACGGTCTTCTTACCGCGCTTTTGTGCAATCCGCTCCCGAGCGGCCTGCGCCGGAGTCTTTGCCGGCTTTTCATCCGTAAACAAAAAATCAATCGTCGTTTGCGAGTCTTGCGTGCGAACAGCCTGAATTCGACCGTCTAATTTACGACGACCGGCTTCAGGAAAACCTTCGGCCATCAGCGGGGCAAATAATTCCACGTGCACCAATTTGCCGATGTAACGTTCCCAATCCCGAACACGCTTTAAAGGCCGTTCCACACCGGGAGAGGATACTTCAAGGCGTTCGTAGTCAACATTTTCAACCGTGAACAAATACGTCAACTGGTTGCTCACCTGCTCGCAATCGTCCACCCCCACTCCTTCGGGGCTATCCATCGTGACGCGAAGCAATCCGCGGGGTAAATGCTCGAGATCAACAAACTCAAATCCCATCCCTTCAACGGTTTGCTCAACCAACGTCAACAAATCTGTCGATGTTTCTGTCATTATTATTGTGGCTCCTAGCGGAGAATTCTCAAAAAAAGATGGGCTCTAAGGCCCATCCATCCCCTTAGCGCCAGAGAAAACCAACACCAAGGTTTTGCGCAAAGAAGCATTACTCTCATAAACGCAACTTGCACACGACGACCGATAAATAATAAAGGCACTTTGAAAAGTGCCTTTATTGTTTTTATCTTCGCGAGTGATTATACAGACTGATTATAAAAAATCAATCACTTAGCTTATCTTTTTCAAAGAATTCTCAAAACATCGCCAAACGGTATCATCATCAAGAATTATCGAATGCAAAAATATCCTTAACGTTATATTTTAAGGCAAAAAAAATGGCGGAGAGAGAGGGATTCGAACCCTCGATACGAACGAGCCGTATACCGGATTTCGAGTCCGGCGCATTCGACCACTCTGCCATCTCTCCGCACAGTGAGCTTGCGATTTTATCAGAATGAACTCTATTTTGCTTTTTGACTTTGCGTTTTTCGGTGGATAAGTCAAAAATGACATTGATTGCTCTACTAAATCATTTGTTGTAACAACGCAACATCTAGCGATCAAAAACACATTATTCCAAGGGTTAATACTAAAAGTTGAGAAATTCTTTTGAGGTTACTCAAATTTTCTTTTACTTTTGCAATAACATTATGAGTAAAGGGCTATCCTGAACCTATCTGAACACTAATTTCTGTAGGAGTTATATCAAAATGGATCTTAAAGAAATTCTCGAACGCAATAAAAAAGCACATCATCGCCTCGGCATGATCACCAAGGAACTTCACGACACCTTGGCTGACGGTCACCACAACAGCCTTCGTGCTTCCCAAGTCATGGAAATGATGAATGCCTCTTTCGAAATGTTGAAAGAGTCTGATGTGTTGCACTCCTATATGGATGAAGAATTAGCTCCCGAAGCCAAAGAAGCTCCGGCTAAGGAGGCTCCGGCCAAAAAGGCTGCCACGAAGAAAGTAGCTGCTAAGGCCCCGGCTAAGAAAGCTGCGGCTAAGCCCGCCGCTAAAAAGGCTGCCGCCAAACCGGCCGCTAAGAAGGCTGAAGTGAAGGCCCCTGCCAAGAAAGCTGCTGCTAAGAAAGAAGCTGCCAAGCCCTCCGCCAAAAAGGCTGCTGCCAAACCGGCTGCTAAGAAGGCTGAAGTGAAGGCTCCGGCCAAGAAGGCTGCCGCTAAACCCGCCGCCAAGAAGACAGCTGCTAAGCCGGCTGCTAAGAAGACGACGGCTAAGAAAGCTGCAAAGAAATAATTTCCCTTAGGAAAATCTAATGGGGAGGTTTGCAAACCTCCCCAAATCATAAGCGGGAACCCATTTTTGAGTTCCCGCTCTTTTATTTACAATCGTGACGTGAATTACGCTTTGAAATCACCGAGCGGTTGATTTTCAGGACGCAACACTTCAACGCCGCCCATGTACGGACGCAACACTTCCGGCACCGTTACGCTGCCGTCAGCATTTTGATAGTTTTCCAACACTGCAACTAACGTGCGGCCAACAGCCAAACCGGAGCCGTTCAAGGTATGCACATATTGAATCTTGCCATCTTTACCCTTAACACGAGCGCCCATGCGACGAGCTTGGAAGGCTTCGCAGTTGGAGCAAGAGGAAATTTCACGATAGGTATTTTGAGCCGGCAACCAGACTTCCAAGTCAAAGGTCTTGGCAGCACCAAAGCCCATGTCACCCGTGCAAAGCGTAATCACACGGTAGGGTAAGCCCAAACGTTGAAGAATCGTTTCAGCGTTGTGCACCATTTCGTCCAAGTGCTTGTAGCTATCTTCAGGGTTGACAATGCGCACCATTTCAACCTTGTCAAATTGATGCTGACGGATCATGCCGCGTGTATCACGACCATAAGAACCGGCTTCAGAACGGAAGCAAGGCGTATGAGCTGTGATCTTAATCGGCAATTGATCAGCGCGAAGCAACTTGCCGCTGACCATATTGGTCAGAGAGACTTCAGCCGTCGGAATCAGGTACATGCGTTCGCCTTCACCTTCCTGACCACCCTTCTTAGCAGCAAAAAGGTCTTCTTCAAACTTCGGCAATTGACCCGTACCACGCATCGTTTCTGCGCTCACAACATAAGGCGTGTAGCATTCAACGTAACCGTGTTCACGCGTATGCGTATCCAACATGAATTGGGCTAAAGCACGATGCAAGCGTGCGACCTGACCGCGCATGAAACAGAAACGGGCACCGGATTCTTTCGCAGCCGTTTCAAAGTCCATACCAAGCGGAACACCAACGTCAACATGATCCTTGATCGGGAAATCAAACGTGCGAGGTGTACCCCAGCGGCGAACTTCGGGATTGTCGCGTTCGTCACGGCCGACGGGCACGGATTCATGGGGTAAATTCGGAACACTCATTAAAAGTTCGTTCAAATCCGTTCTGATTTGAGACAAACGTTCTTCCAATTGAGAAAGCTTTTCAGGAATAGCGGCAGCTTCAGCCATTAAATCAGCGGCATCGCCGCCGGCCTTGCGAGCTGCACCGATCTGCTTGGACAAGCTATTACGCAAAGCCTGAAGTTCTTCAGTCTGCTTTTGGACAGCTTTGCGGTCATTTTCCAATGCATTGAATTCTTTGACCGGGAATTCAAACGGACGGGTTGCTAAGCGAGCAACCACATCGTCGAGTTGCTTACGCAATAAATTGATATCAAGCATTATTAATTCCTAATGAACAGAGCAAGCTCTGAAAAAAACACATCCAATAATTTTCACCCGTTTGGGTTACGATTGCAAGAGGTATATGACTTAGATTGTTATTTTTCTTTTTTAGTTCTGATTCGTCCTTCTCCTTTTGCCCAAGCCTGACGATTCAAAGCTTTTAATCTTTCCAACTTTTCAGCAATTTTGATTTCCAGTCCTCGTGGTCTCGGGTAGTACCACTTCATATTTTCCAAGCCTTCGGGCAAATAAATTTCCCCGGCAGCAAACGCATCCGGCTCGTCATGAGCATAACGATAACCGTGAGAGTAGCCCAATTCGCTCATTAATTTAGTGGGCGCATTACGTAAATAAAGAGGAACCGGTCGAGTGGCATCTTTTTTCACAAAACTCTTTACTGCGTTATAGGCCACTTCAATTGAATTGCTCTTAGGAGCTATCGCACAATAAACCACAGCGTTGGCAATCGCCAATTCCCCTTCCGGGCTTCCTAAACGTTCATAAGCTTGGGCAGCATTTAAGGCAATTTCTAAAGCTCTAGGATCAGCCAATCCGATATCTTCCGTTGCCATACGGATAACTCGGCGGCAAATATAAAGGGGATCACAACCGCCGACAATCATTCGTGTCATCCAATATAAGGCGGCATCCGGATCACTACCGCGAACTGACTTATGCAAAGCAGATATCAGATCGTAAAAATTTTCTCCCCCTTTATCAAAACGCCTGAGTGTTGCAGGCAGGCTCTGTCTTAATAATTCAGCACCAACTTTATGAATACCTTTATCTGTCGCAAGATGGCAAGCTAATTCAACTGCATTAAGAAAACGTCTCGCATCACCATCGGCTAAGTTAAATAAGATTTCCTTTGCCTCGTCTAAAAAAATTAATCCGGGCGCTTCTGCTGCTATCGCACGGGGTAAGAGTTTTTCAAAATCTGCTTTTTTTAAACTTTCCAGAACATAGGTTGCAGAACGCGACAGTAGAGCACTATTGACTTCGAAACTGGGATTTTCTGTCGTAGCTCCAATGAAAACAAATAACCCACTTTCGACATGAGGCAAAAAAGCATCTTGCTGAGACTTAGAAAAACGATGAACTTCATCAACAAACACTAATGTCGGCTCACCTGTTTGATCCATATGATGTTGAGCCTTATCAACGGCTTCCCGAATCTCTTTTACTCCGCTCAAAACCGCCGAAATAGCAATAAAGGGTAAATTAAAGGCTTTGGCCATCAAGCGGGCCAATGTTGTCTTGCCGACACCAGGGGGACCCCAGAGGATCATAGAGTGGGGGCGTCCTTCCTCAAAAGCAACTCGCAAAGGCTTACCCGGTCCCAATAGATGTTCTTGACCGACAACCTCATCCAGTGTCTTGGGTCGTAATCTCTCCGCTAAGGGCTGCATATGCAAATTAATTGAGTGGCGATCACGAGATCGGCCTGATTTAAGGGGCTCATCAGGGATAAGGTCAGCAAATAAATCTTCTTTCATAAATAGGCAATAAATACGGTATATTGATACGAGGCATTATAGATAGTCCCACCGGTTAAGCTTATCTGAAAATGTATTTAAGACGCTACAAAAATGAAGATCTCCCTGAACTGATCACTCTTTTTAAAGAAACGGTTCGCTCAGTCAACGCAAAAGATTATTCTCTCGAAGAGATTAAAGCCTGGACGTACTCAAGGACGGACTTTTCTGAGTGGGATCAGTCTTTATCTGAACATTACAGTTTTGTCGCTGAAGAAAATGGAGTCATCGTTGGATTCGGTGATATCACACTAGAAGGATACCTTGACAGACTGTTTGTACATAAAGACTTTCAAAATAAAGGTGTGGGAACTGCTCTTTGCAATCTGCTGGAAAAACAAGTTAATGGCCCTATTCTGACTCATGCTTCTATTACAGCAAAAAACTTTTTTGAAAAACGCGGCTACAGAATAATTAAAGAACAAAAAGTTGTACGTAACGGAGTCTATTTAAAAAACTATGTGATGCAAAAGTAGATAAACAAAAAGCCTCGGAATCAAACGATTCGAGGCTTTTTCTG